>JAAYHJ010000062.1 GCA_012735465.1 Clostridiaceae bacterium | reverse complement strand
TTCATTCAGAATAATCTCTCGCGTTTTGCGTTCTTTAGTATAGCTAATTAATCCTTTTTTCTTTAATCCCCTCAACTCTAGCTGATACAGGTAGAAGAGCATTTGCAACCTATCTGCTTTTGTCATTTTACTTGAAATCTTAACTTCTCTAACATGTTCCCCATCGATCGCGTCAATTTTAAACGCATAATCGATCACAATCTCTCTAGGTAAATATTTATAAGCTTGTTCATGCAAAATTTGACCTTCTACAACACGGTCAAAGTCTTTTTCCATCCGTATTCCTCGATCATAAAGCCACATTTTTCGCTCGCATATAGCATAGTAATGTATATGTATGCCGCCAATTCTAAGTGGCTGCATTATTATCCCCCTTTACTAACTGAACGGGCTAAGATTCTCATTTAAAATTAAACCTTTCCCGGATTTACCATCAAAGTCATACTCTAAATTAATAATGGCTATATCTCTTAAAGCTCTAGGAAGCTCATTATAGGAGATAAGTCTTAGGACCCGATATTTGTTTATACTTAATGTATATTGAGTTATTTGTCTTCTTAAGCGCCGACGTTTTGCTTGGTTACGCTCTTTGTTAAACTCTGCAATAAGAGACTGAATGCAGTCAAATATGTTTCTGGGAATAACTTGGATTTGATGTATATCACGCAAATATTTTTGAGCCTGACTTTTGTCCATATCGTAAGGATCTAAGGTCTGCAAATACGCAAGGGTCTTTTCAAAGATTTCTATAAATTGAGTGCCCTGTAGGTTATCGGGATGATAAAGAGTCTCTATTAATTGCATTTTTTCAGATTCTAAAATCATTTGCCCATCATAAACTTGAAGTAAACTAATACTTTTTTCTACTAATTCCTTGTCATAAACATAAGGAACCCCTGATATGTCCTTGATAAACACCCACACATTAGGATGAGTGCTGTCCAACTTCCTTTGACGGTAACACCGCCCTAATCTTTGGAACAAGCTATCTAGAACAGACATTTCTGTACACAGCACATCAAAATCAATATCCAAACTAGCTTCAACCAATTGTGTAGTCACCCAAATGCCATTTTGTGCGGTCTTAGCAAACTTCTTTATTTTATCTTCCAAATAAAATCGATCTTTTTGAATAAATAAAGCATGCAATACCTGCACAGGCACATCTTTGTTTTGCAGTTTTTCATATAAGGCAACAGCTTTCTTTACCGTATTGCAGATGACCAGCACTTTTTGTTTTTTTCCGACAACAGCGATCTCTTCAATATAATCTTCAATCCCACAATCCATTACTTTTATACGATGTCTCTTTAGCGAATCATCAATAAACGTTTGACATTTAATCGGTCGTGTCTTAATTTCCGCCTTTTGTAAAATATAATCCAGGTATAGCTTTGGCATTGTCGCAGTTATAATCATAAATTGTCCACCAATGGCGTCAATCATTTCTAAAGCCCGGATAATCAGAGCAGCTATCTTGGGATCATAAGATTGCATCTCATCTATAACGATTTTAGTTCCAGCCAATGCCGAGTATTCTTTCTCGAATCCAAGATAATAAAAGGGGAATTTGAGTATTTGATCAATGGTGGTTATTAATAGTTTATTTGCCAGTTGCCTGGAATGCTCATAATATATCTCCCAATTAACCCCTTCATCTTCTTGCTCTAAATAATCGAGACTACTTGAATGTAATAACCCTACTGCTCCTTCTTCTGCTGAAAAGTTTATCCCGTTTGGATCTTTTATCCGGTCATACATCGCATTTATACTCACCCTTAACGGCAAGGTAAAAAAACCTTTAGTGTTATCGAGCCAAAGCAGACCGGCTTCGGTTTTGCCCATTCCGGTTTGTGCTATCACTATTAAATGCTTGTCTTTGTTTTTCTCGGCAAAAATTTGTAATTCTCTTTTTTTAAATTTTTTCTTTTCGAAAAACGAATTTACCGATGCTCCAATGTTCTGTGTAATACCCTGTTCAACAAGCACATGAGCCGAGGCTGCATGATCAAGGCGATGCAATAATCCTTTAAGCATTACATACTTCAAAAATGAAACTCGCTCTTTTTTCGTTGTTCCCCATACGTACCTTTTGTTTAACCAATCAAGATAGCTATAGGCCGGTCTTTTGATCATAGGGATATTCATATGCTCAGCAAGATCATTAATTTTCGGCAGTATATCTTTTTGTATTATTTCTTTCATGTCACTTTTAAGTTCCTGGTTTAGAATAGTTTCCCGTTCATGATGGTAGCCCACAGTTTGCACTAGTAATCTGATCTCTTCTTCACTTATGCCTGAATGAAGAAAGGGAATCAACACTACTGAAAGAAAATTATGCGGTACTTCATAACTATGACTTGGAGTTAAGAGAGGAAGGCCTAAGGATTTACGTAGTTTATTCTGAAACGAAGTACACGCTTTGCCTATATCATGGTATTCAACAGCCAACTTAAGTAATTGCCACATGCGTTCATCCATATGAAGATAATTATCTCCATAGGAATTGCGTAACAATTCATAATTATCGAGGAGACGATCGGTATGAAACCGGATCGTCTCTTGTGGATTGCTCTTAGCCAAAAACATTAAATTCTCTCCTTACAAATGACCATAAATTTTTTTATAGCCATTCAGTGCCATATCTATCTATACATGTCATGATAAATAATGGGATTACCTTCGTCTTCATCAAGCATATAGGGTTTGCCCTGTAAGGAAACTCCGCCCCTTACATAACCCACATTAATCTTCACCCATTGCCGGATATTATTCTTAATCTCATATTTCCAGTTTAATCTATATGGTATATAATTACAGGTAGCCGGTATAACCGATAATGGAATATAGGCATCCTTTTCCAATTCCACTTCTTCACCATCAGCTAGTAGAATCGTATCAACCATTTTAT
>JAAYHJ010000061.1 GCA_012735465.1 Clostridiaceae bacterium | reverse complement strand
GTTTCAATCCCTTATAGGTAGGCTTAATACAGGAAACATATGAAAAAACATATGCAGTTATAGAAGTTTCAATCCCTTATAGGTAGGCTTAATACCAAAGACTGGATAAGGCTGCTCCGTGAGGACCAGGTTTCAATCCCTTATAGGTAGGCTTAATACTTATTGTCACTTATCTTACAAGTCCTCAGCCTATCAAAGTTTCAATCCCTTATAGGTAGGCTTAATACCCGCAGAATAGTTGATAATTCAGCATTTCATTACAACTCCAAATTACTCACCTATTCGAATATCTTTCATCAATTCCTGTTTTATGCTATTTATAGCTTTCATCGATCCCCCACGTTTTTTACTTTATCATACATCGACGAAAATTACAATATATTACTATTTGTATTTTCCTCTATTTCAAGCACTTCTCTATAAGAGTATCTCATGCTTTTAGAAGTATATATAATCAAAGATTCTTCAGACTTGTTCATCATTAAGGTGATTTCATACTTTAATTTTTTCAGATTCCCTTCGGATATGTTCCCTTCAAATACTGAATTCTGCACATGAACTAAATATTTTCAACATATCTTTAGAACTTTGCTAACTCGTTTTTCTCCAAAATCATCATAAAAAAGAATTACAAACATACTATTTACCACCTCGCAACAAATCCTCTGTATTCTTCACCTCCGGTAATGTATTTTTGAAGCTTATGAGGAACAGAGAGACATATCTTAACTTTTGATAAAGTATAAGAAAAATATCCTGACGGTTTAATATACTATAACTTGGTTTATGTTAAGTTTTGTTATGATTGAAACTATTAAAAAATCCAATTATTTTTGAGAAACTATCGTAATATTTTAGATTATATGTAATAATATAATCGCTAAAACATATGTTCGAAAGGTACCATATAATGCCCAGCGCCGCAAGTAATAAATCAAGTCATAAATATTCTAATGTCATCTATCATATCATGTGCAGTAGCATTAGTGGAGTACAATTGTTTAGATCTGATAAAGATAAGATAAAATACATTGATCTTCTCTCCAAATACTGCAAGAAATTCCAATGTGCTGTTCTTTCCTATTGTCTTATGGACACCCATGTACATATTCAACTGGACCCCGCGGTTGTGATATATCTAAATTTATGCATGGGCTTAATCTTTCCTATGCCCTTTATTATAACCATAAGTATCATCGTCACGGACATCTTTGCCAAGGTAGGTTTGAAAGCAAGGTTATAGACACAGATTCCTATAACCTAACTGTTTCTGCCTACATCCATACCAATCCTAAAGACCTTCCTTTATATGCAGATTGTATACATAAGTACAATTTTTCTTCCTATGGCATATATTTAGGCTATTATGATGACGATTTTGGGCTACTTGATCAAGATTTTATACTCAATTATTTCTCTAACGATGAAAAGACTGACAGGGGAAAAGTATGCTTAATTTGTTAACGAATATAATAAGTTGACCCAAAAGGAAGACATTGATGCATTAATTAATTCCCTTACAAAGTCCTACGAATACCGAAATGAACGCTTTATCCTGGTTAGAGACCTCAATCCTGAAAATGTCTTATCTGCTGTAGCAGGATTCCTCAGCATTGAGAATGTTCACTTTGTAAAAATAAAGTATAGTCGACAGGTTTCTCAGTTTCGTGCCATATCTGCTTTTTTATTGCGTTGTCTTTGTGATTACAGATATAAAGATATTTGCAAGGTTTTCGGTAATATATGCCAATCATAGGTAAACAAGCTTTGTCAATGCGGTACTGGTTACTTAAAACACATCCAAAATATAAAGACATACTGCCGAACATGATAGGAAAACTGCCAAAAAACAGTTCCCATGATACTTTTGTATCACAAGAACTGTTTCCTTATATCTCCAATATAAAAACAATTTATATATACCGCTCAATTCACCAGGTATTTGTTCATTCTAACCCATAGTAACTTTTACATTGACTTCCTTGCTTTTTAGTTTAGGTGCTTTCATGAACAACACTATTATAAAGCCAATTGCCGATGCAATCCCTGCAATTAAAAAGGCCTTTGAAAATTCTTTTGTCTGACTAAGATAAGCCACAATATAAGATGATGCTACTGCTCCTACACCGAAACCAAATAAAATCATTCCATAAATTGTCGCTACATATTTTGGACCCCAATAATCGGCTGTAATTGCCGGGAATACCCCCAGAAATCCTCCATAAGAAAATCCAATTAATGCAATCATAGCAAGCATCAAATAAGAAGTTGTAAAAGAAACACTCACAATTGAAAGTCCTGCAATAACAAGCAAGATAAGAAGAGTAGTCTTTCTACCAATTCTATCGGATATCCAACCCCAGAAAAGCCGACCAAAAGAATTGCATCCAGTGATAGCCATTACTCCTATAACAGCCGCTTCCGGTGTTAATCCACTGGAAGGTTGTAATCCCAGTATTTTCGCCATAGGAATCATCATGGAACCAGCGGCAGTAGCACACATAAATGCAATTATAATCATATAGAATTGATAAGTTTTTAATACTTCTAGGGGAGTATAATTATGTGTTGTAGTGGCGTTCTTCGTTGATGATGGCACCCAACCTTCAGGTTTATAATCTTTTGGAGGATTATTAATAAATAATGCCCCAATCACACCAACAATCATGAATAAAACTCCAAAAATAGCAAATGTATTTAAAACACCATAATCCTTTATCAAAGCTTCTGCAATAGGAGTAAATACAAGTCCACCAAAACCAAGAGCAGAAACAATAATACCCGTCGCAAATCCTCTTTTATCGGGGAACCACTTTTGACATGCAGCAATTGTAGTTGTGTAAGACATACCCATACCAAAACCGCCTAGAATACCATACGATAACCAAAGCAACCATGGTGTTGATTCAGTTACATATTTAACCAAAATAAAACCAATACCTAAAACAATACTGCCCGCCATAATAACCGGTCTAGGGCTCTTTAATTTATCTTGAATTCTTCCTCCTGCTGTACTTCCAACAGTCAACATAAGCAGTAATAATGCATAGGCCAGTGTCCCATGGGTTGCCGGCCAATTAAACAATGCATCTGGAGTGGTACTGCTGACAATTAAATAAGACTGAAATACCCCCCAAATGTATGCTGTTCCCAAGCACATTTGAATGGCTACACTAGCTATAATCGGTATCCACCTATTTTGTTTTTTTACATTTGCAATTGTTGTAATCATAAGTTGCCCCCTGTCTAATAATTTATATGATAATTTCCAAATAATAATATATTATTGTTAACAGGAAAGCAATATATTTACAAATATAAGCATAATTCGTAAAAAAACTACTGTGTGATAGCAGAAATCATTAAAATTATTGCAGAAAAAACCAATTTTTTGACATTGGAATACCGTTCTTTTTCGGCTTAAACAAATCTGGTTGTTACACCTTTGATGCGTATGGCTCATTCTGAACTAATTTCGTTTTTTCTTAAGTTTAATAACAGCTGAACCTATGATTCCCAATATTGTTAACAATGCAAAAATAATAGTAAAAGAGTGAGAAGAAGATTAATCCTATAGATAAATTGAAGTTGGTTCATCTGCACCTCCGATGTATCCCCCTACCATGTCCCCCCTTACCGCGTACTACTACTATGTGTTTTTTGAGTTTTTCATCAACCCTAAACTTTTCAAAGAATCTTCCTCATTTTTTTGAATGAGATTGCGAACATAATCCATGTCTCGTTCAGAAATACGTTTAATTTTTTCCTTTAACACAGCTAAATCTCTTTCAATTCTCTGTACATATCCAGGATCAAGATTCCCGCTTAAAGCTTTATAATTTCTTTCAAAAGCACTGTGCTTATGAATTTCTACCTGTCTTAAATGTTCACAAGCTCTGTCATAAGCGCCATTTTTTAACGCCATACAGGCTCTAATATAGGAATGTGGCAAAAATTCTTTGACACCCTCCTTTATTTCTATGTTTTTTTTAGATACAACTTCGAATTCGCCAATCACATCGAAAGCCGTTTTGCAACTATTTCCTTTTTCGAAGTAAGGCATTAAATACTTATGCATATAACCAACCATATCCATAATACATGATTTCATACTTTCTTCTGAATTTCGATCATATTGAAACCATTCGTAAGCACCTTCAAACTATTTTAGGTGGTCCGCTCCGCAAGTCGTCTTTTCGATCTTTCTATCAATGCATAACGGAAGGATTGTAAATTCAACGGTACAATCCCGTCCATACATTGACCTACGCAGACAAAAGCTTTGAAATACATCATTTATCACTCTATAATGATTGTTCCGGTAACTTTTAAAACCGTATTTACCGAACTCTTTCTACAAATATCTTTATATCTCTTTAAGAAATAATCCATATCATCAACCTCCTGCTAATGCATGTAACGTCTTACTTCCTAATGGGAACAAAACAGGTGCTATTGTCCATCCAATTTGCACTACCGCATATGTTATTCCAGCAATAATCACCACACCTACTGCGTCTTTAACATAATTGCCAACTTTCTCCCAATCCGTTACTTTATAGTAGTCATACGAAATAACACCGTTTCCAGCATAGCGATATTCTATATAACAAGTAAGGAATAAATGGGGACGGGGCAATTATTGTGCAACTTATAGAATTATACCAACCATTTTAATTTAATTTATTTCAATTTTTTGTACAATTATTGCCCCGTCCCCAAATCGCATTAATTAAAATTATTGCAGAAAAACCAATTTTTTAGCCTTGGAATACCGTTCTTTTTCGGCTTAAACAAATCTGGTTGCTACACCTTTGATGCATATGGCTCATTCTGAACTAATTGCGATTTTTCTTAAGCTTAATAACGGTTGAACCTATGATTCCCATTGATGTTGAAAGGGGACGCATCTCCACTTTTGTAGTGAAATTGCGTCCCCTACTCATTTACCATACATACATTTCAATATTTAATTTGTTTTATCATCTTCAATCGGCTGAATTCTTCCCTGTCCTTTTCTTCCAGTGCATTTTGAATTGTCGAGGCTAACTCCTCATATCGTGGAATCATGATATTTTTTAATGCATTAGCCCTTTTTTGCGTCTTTTTAATATTATTTGCAAGCCTATATATGGCGTTTTCAATCTCTGCCAGATCCACCGTCAATTTTTTCACGCGGTCGAATTTTTGGTAGGCTTCATCAAGCGAACCGCTCGTACGGAAAAAGCCGTACTGGGGTTGCAACTTCCGTTCTTCCATTCTAACCGAGGGGATTTCCACCCCCATGATACTTCTAAACCTTATGCTAATGCTTTCCTCCACCGGTATGGCTCTTGCAATTTGCTGTACAGCGCTTATACCGATAGCTACATTGGCCGCCTGCAATGCTTTATAGGCTTCCCTAAAAGTGCTGTCAATCTGGGATTGTATGGCTTCAGCCTTTTCAATTAGCATCATCATTTCCCGGATAAGTATATTTCTTTTTTTATCAAGGAGTTCATACCCCTGCTTAGACAACTGGAGGGTATTTTTTGCCCTAATAAGATTGCCCTTGGTTGGAAATAAGGTAACATCCACTAAAACTCACCTCTTACCTTATTACTGTATGGCCTATAATACTTATCCAGTATCTTAACATCCACCCTATCCAATTCTTCCTTGGGAAGTATGCCCAATAGCCTCCAACCCAGGTCAAGGGTATTTTCCATCGAACGTTCTTCTTCCCTGCTCTGCGAGACAAATTCTTCTTCGAAAGCTTTTCCAAACTCTATATATTTTTTGTCCAGCTCACTAAGCTCATCTTCCCCTATAACAGAAGCCAGTGCCCGCACTTCCTGCACATGGGCATAGGAGGCAAAAAGCTGGTTGGCAACCGCCGGATGGTCTTCCCTTGTAAACCCTTCCCCAATTCCGTCCTTCATCAAGCGGGACAAAGAAGGAAGCACATTAACCGGCGGATATATACCTTTTTGGTGAAGAGAACGGTCCAATACTATTTGTCCTTCCGTAATATAACCGGTCAGGTCTGGAATCGGATGGGTTATATCATCATTGGGCATCGTTAAAATAGGGATTTGCGTGATAGACCCTTTCTTCCCTTTTATCATGCCTGCACGCTCATATAGGGAAGCCAGGTCGCTATACAGATATCCCGGGAAACCTTTTCTGCTGGGGATCTCTCCTTTTGAAGAAGAAATTTCGCGCAATGCTTCACAATAGGAAGTTATGTCGGTGAGTATTACAAGCACATGCATGTTATGCTCAAATGCCAGGTATTCTGCCACGGTCAATGCACATCTTGGGGCAATGATCCTTTCTACTACCGGGTCATTTGCAAGATTTAAAAACATTACCACCTTCTGCATAACCCCGCTGTCTTCAAAACTCTTTTTAAAATAATCGGCAACATCATGCTTAACTCCCATGGCAACAAAAACTACCGCAAACTCCGCATCCTCTTCTCCGGCCAGTTTTGCCTGGCGTACAATTTGTACCGCCAGCGTATCATGGGGCAATCCATTGGCCGAAAAAATGGGTAATTTTTGACCGCGAATCAATGTTGTTAGTCCGTCAATGGAAGAAATACCGGTTTGAATATAATTCCTTGGGTACTCACGGGATACCGGGTTTATGGGCTTGCCATTTACGTCCCTTCTCACTTCCGGGTAAATTTCACCCAATCCGTCAATCGGCCTTCCTACACCGTCAAAAACTCGTCCCAGTATCTCATAGGACAACGGGATCTCCAACGGATGTCCCATAAGCTGTATTTTTGTATTTGTCAATGAAATATTGGACGTGCCTTCGAATACCTGAACCACCGCAATATCTCCATGTATTTCGACGATTCTTCCAAGCCTTTTTTCCGATGGCCCAACGGTAATTTCCACCATTTCCTCATAGGAAGCTCCCTGTATTCCTTCAACAACAATTAATGGGCCTGATATTTCCTTTAAACCTATATATTCCAGTTTCACAGTTCTACTTCCTTTCAAGTCTAAAATTCAGGTCTATTTATACTCGTTATACAATTCTTTGTAGAAAGAATCAATCCTTCCCCGAATCTCTTCAAACTTTTCCATTTCATCATTTCCAATGGTATATTTCATCTTTATTACTTCTTCAAAAATTTCTTTTTCTCTTAATACGGACATCGGAATACCTTTTTCTATAAGCTTCCTGGAAGTATTATATAAGTAAATAATCGTTTCCATCATTTTAAACTGCTTAACAAGTGGTACATAGGTATCACTTTCATGATACGCATTTTGCTGCAAGAATCCCAACCGGATTACCCGTGCAATCTCCAGGATCAGCTTTTGCTCATCGGGCAGCACGTCTCCTCCAATCAGTTTTACTATTTCCATCAATTTGCTTTCTTCCTGCAACAATCTTACAATTTCCGTCCTAAGCAATAAAAAACGTTCGTCCACATTTTCTTTAAACCAATCGGCCAGTAAATCCATGTATTCGCTGTAGCTTGTAAGCCAATGAATTGCAGGGTAATGCCTCGAATAAGCCAACTGCCTGTCCAAGGCCCAAAAGCATCTTATAAACCTTTTAGTGTTTTGCGTTACCGGCTCGGAAAAATCTCCTCCCTGCGGCGAAACAGCACCGATAATTGTAATAGAACCTTCTCTGCCGCTTAAGCTTTCTACATAGCCGGCTCTCTCGTAAAATTCCGATAAGCGGGACGGCAGGTAAGCAGGGAATCCTTCCTCTGCAGGCATTTCTTCCAATCTTCCCGATATCTCACGAAGGGCTTCCGCCCAACGGGATGTGGAATCGGCCATGATAGCAACATGGTATCCCATGTCCCTGTAATACTCTGCCAACGTAATTCCTGTATATATGGATGCTTCCCTTGCTGCCACCGGCATATTGGATGTATTGGCAATCAGTACCGTTCGCTCCATCAAGGGCCTCCCGGACTTGGGGTCGATCAGCTTTGGGAAATCCTCCAGCACTTCCGTCATCTCATTTCCCCGTTCTCCGCATCCTATGTAAACTATAATGTCCGCATCGGACCACTTGGCCAACTGATGCTGGGTCATTGTTTTGCCGGTCCCAAATCCCCCGGGGATTGCAGCAGCACCTCCCTTGGCAATAGGGAAAAGCGTATCAATAACCCTCTGCCCTGTAATCAAAGGCTTTTCAATACCTAACCTTTTATTAAAGGGTCTGGGTTTACGGATAGGCCATTCCTGGACAAGGGTCAGTTCCTTTACATTGCCGGATTTTTCACGAATTTTTACTATAGGATGATAAATGGTATAAGAACCATCTTTACTTACTTCGACCACTTCACCGGCCACAGTTGGAGGTACCATTACCCTGTGAACAATAAGAGAGGTTTCCTGTACCTCTGCTATTATGCTTCCACCGGTAACATGCTCTCCTACTTTTACAGTTATATGAACATCCCATTTTTTTTTGCGGGTCAAGCGCTTCCATTGATATGCCCCTTGAAATAAACGCCCCGGACTTTTTTTCGGTATAGCGAAGCGGCCTTTCTATGCCGTCAAAAATATTTCCTATAATCCCAGGTCCTAATCGAACAGATAGAGGTTTCCCCGTTGAAATAACCGGTTCACCCGGTGTCAAACCCGTAGTTACCTCGTACACCTGTATGGTTGTCATATCCTCTTGAATATCAATTACTTCGCCAATTAACTTTTCCTTTCCTACCTCTACCATTTCCAGCATACTAAAATCTTTGCTTCCCTTTACCTGTACAACAGGGCCATTTATGCCAAATATGATCCCCCTTGTTTCTCCCTCCATAATACCACCTACTTTGCATACTATTTATGAATAAATTGTAAGACCGCTTATTTCCAAGAACTCATCTCTCTGCTGCTGCATTTTTGTCAATAGAGAATTGTCCAGGAGCATATTCCGGGTTTTATTAAATACTTTACAACCCCCAATAATATCAGCCGATTCAATCTTGTACTGAGCGTTCAGTTTTAACTCTTTCTTAATCCGGTTCAATAAAATCTCATCTCTTTTATTCAATGATATAATAATTTCGCCTTCCCCAACTACCTGACAGCTTTCCTTTATGGTTTTTATTAAAAAAGGATAGTATTCCGGTGATTCAACAAATTTTCTCAGGCCTTTTTCAACATCATCAAATACCTGCTGAATAATCTCTTCCCTCTTTTGAAGCAGCTTTTTTTTACTTTCCATCATTGCACGGGAAATCATCTCACCTTTTTCCTTCTGTATATTGCGCAATTCTCTTTGTATGCTAATATAAGCATCTTCTAAAAACTGGAGTTCCTTTTGCTCCAGCATTCTTTGCCGGTTTTCCTCAAGCTCTTTCAAAATCTTCATCCTCTTGTTTGCTGCCTGTTTCATTACTGTATTAGTAAATTTTTCTAATTTTTCATCGATATAAACCAAATGCATCACCTCATATTTTAAGTCCAATTGCTTCACGAACATAACCGGTAATAGAGTCCGGTGTTCTTCCTGTTCCATGTCTGTCAGGTATCTCAACGATTAATGGAACACGGTGATTAAGCTTAATGTCCTTTATGTAGTCAGGAAGAAGCTTAGCCAATTTTTCCGTGATCAGCACGATTCCTATTTCTTTTTTTTGTAAAATTTTATCCAAGGTTTGCCTAAGTTCAAAATCCTCATGAATTAAAACCCCCGGTATGCCCGCAAGTCTCATACCTGTAAGCGTATCAATATTATCACTGATTAAAAACATTTGCATTATATCACCTGAACTCTCAAAGGCTTGATTACAGCTGACCTAATATAAGGATGGATACAATGAGTCCATAGATTGCAATACCTTCTGCAAGCCCTACAAAAATAAGGGTTTTACCCAGCAGCCTTGAGTCTTCACTGATAGCTCCCAGCGCTGCAGAACCGGATACTGCAACAGCAATCCCTGCGCCAATTGTGGCAAGACCTGTAGCAAGAGCTGCCGCAATATACCCAAGGCCGGTTCCGTTTTCGGCACCCTGCGACGCAACAGCCTGAGCCTGCGTTTCAACAGCTTCTGTAGCGGAAACGTTTCCTGTTGCAAAAAGTACCGTTGCAACTACAAGTACGGAAAACAATGCTAATACATTAAGCCCAGCAATTTTTTTTGCATTTTTACCCTTCATACCTTTTATCGTATAAGTCATACCTAAAGCAATCATGCTCAATACAAGAAAAACCGAAATCGCCAGTATAAAAGTCATTATGATTTTCCTCCTATCTTGTTCTAATTTACATTTGTGTCATGTTATTCTTTATGCATATCTGCACAAAGGGGCGTAAAGGGTCTTCCTTCACCGCTAAAGAAACGGCTGAACATTTCATAGTATTCCAGCCTCAAACCCTGAATACCTACAATAAGACCTTCCAGGCCAATTATCAAAACATTACCTATGATAAGAACTATAATATTACCTACCCCTTTTGCCATATTTGCCAAAATAAATACAGCCATAAACAATCCGGCATGGTTTAATGCAAAAGCACTAACCCTTACAAAGGAAATAGTGTTGCTCAAGAAACCCAGTACCGCATCAAATAATTCAAAGAAGGACTCTGCAAAAAACCCCCCCTTATCTTCCGGCAAAATTTCTTTTCTCCTATGGATTAAGTTTTCCAAGGGCTCTTTCATGAATATACATAAAAGAGGAATAACAAAAAAGGCAAAAACAAATAAGATTGATGTCATGGTTTTACCTGTGCGTACAAAATACAGCGCAAATAGTATAACACCTAAATAAAAAATAAAACCTGCTATGCCGTTCTTATCAAATAGAACTTTTGCTATGTTTCTTGATTTAATGCCATTTAAAATATTAAATAACATCGCAATAACGATAAATATAACACCCAAAACCACGGAGGCAATCAACATGCTGTTGATGTTGCTCATCGGTTTAACTACCCACCATGCATCCAGCAATTCTTCATTGCCAAACACGGAACCATATATTAAACCAAAAAACATTGAAGACAACCCGGCAGCAAATATCACGCCTCCCAGGTTCATCCTCCGTTTTTTATACATATACAATCCTCCGAGGGCTAAAACCGCTCCCTGGCCTATATCCCCAAACATCATACCAAACATAAACAGATAAGTAACGGCAATAAATACGGTCGGGTCCACTTCATTATAAGAGGGAAGCCCATACATTCTAATGAGCGATTCAAAGGGTTTGAACAAAAAGTTGTTTTTCAACTCGGTAGGCGGCTTCGTGCTTTTTACCATCTCGGGCTCCTCAACTATATAAGTTATACTGTCATCACCATCCAACTTATCTGTAAAACTTTTTAAATCGTCTTGAGGGATCCAGCCTACAATATAAAAGGACTCCTGGGTATGGGCAGCATACTTTCTTACATTAAAAGCCTTATATAAATACATGATACTGTTGTAAACCTCTAAGAATTTTTGTTTTTCTTTTTCTATGAACCGCAAAGTTTCCTGTTCCAACTCTTCCTTTTCCCTATTGAGCTGGCTTAATTCCTTTTGCAACTGGGCAAGAGCCTGGGCAGGGGTACCGGATACTTTACCTGAGATACGGATCCTTTCAAAATACAGTGAAGAAAAGATACTGTCTATTTTTTCTTCAAAGGCTACCGGCACAAAATAGGAAATCCACACATAATCCGCATCTTGGGATGCCGGAATCATAAATACTTCCAGGTCCTGCAGGTACGTCTGTAATTTCTTATAACTGTCCCTGGGCATTCTGCCAAAACGGAATTTTATAAATTCCAAATTAAAAAGCTTTTCCAGAGGCACATCGGTATCTTCCATAGGCTTTAACTGCTTAATAATTTGCATGTTTTCATCAATGCATCGTTCTATTTCTTCTTTCCTGCAGGAATAGTTATTGAAAGCTTCTGCCAGGTTTTCCAGGTACTCTTCTATTTCTTGTCTAGAATAGAGCTTCTTATCCTTCTTATACGGTCGGGGCTGAAGTTTCATCTGCTCCCGCAGTGCTTCCCCTTTTTTCATAATATGTTCGTAGGGATTTTCATCTAAATAAGGATATAAACCTTTTACATTATTCAGACAACTGATGGTGTTTTCTAAGTGAAGATTACTTCCCATAATATAATCCACTACAAACTGATCAAATTTATCTTTAGGACCCACGATATTAATAAACTTCATCTTTAAAATTGCCATGCAATCACCTCACTTTTCTCCATAAACAAGATACTTCTTGATTTGCTCTGGCTGAAGCTGGTATCTTATGCCTTCAATAACTGAAATTATATTGCGAATCTCTATTTCTTTCAAATGCAAATACGCCATCAATGAAGCAATGGAAAAGGGGTTATTCCTAACCGAATATTCATTTAATCTATACACATAATATGTAAAATTATGCTCAAATGAATACACATCATTTGATTTAAAAATTTCCGAATATTTTGTAGTGTAAATTATATTTTTAACTTCTTCAGCATCCCTTGCCTCAACCATACTCATCAGTTGTGCCCTGCTAAGTTTGTACCGGTGTGGAATGACATAGCTATAAATAATTTCCTTTGGAGTATTATAATATTTCTTGCATCTGTAAATCCAAAGAATATTTAATATGTCAATCTCACTGCCTAAGGAGTGGGTTATAAAATCTTCATCCCGACCCGAAAGAAGTTTTTCCTTTTGTTTCCATATGTTAGAAAAATAATACATATCCAGGCTCATTTCAATGCTAAAGAGATTTAAGTACTGCGTATTTACCATAAACGGAGACAGTATATCGTAGTACACGCTTCCCTTTAAATTTTCAATAAACTGCTGCATATTTTTTGATTCGATCAGCTTTTCAATATCAATGCTGTTATACTTTTTTAAGAAGACAACCGAATCATAGAGAATATGAACATCTTCACCGGTATTTAATACTCTCAATAATAATTTCAAATCCTCAATTTCATACCGTGAAAAGGTTATCTTTAAAAAATCCTTTACATTTCCCCTGATAAACTTAAATAATTTAACATAATCGTTTACAAGGGCCTTCTTTAACTCTTCTTCCAGTTGTCCCCTATGTATGGCATTTTCATTTATTTCACTTAATACGGTTTTATAATAAGTGTTTTGCTTTAAATAAGCAGCCACATCCCGAACTGACCTTTTCTGCAGCAATTCCGTATAGTCATGTTTTGTAAGACGATGGCCCAACATTGCACGAACCTTCGTCGCTAAACTGCTATAAGTAAACATCGATAAAAACATTTCTTCACCGCCCAACAATCCGGTTAATCACCATTGTCTCCCATTCTTTCTTCTTATTACTGGCAAGAACTGTAATTGCCTCTAGTTGACGTTTGGATTGTTCCTCAATTTCCGATACTTTTTTATGAGCTTCTTTCATTTCTTTTTCCCTAATCTGCTGAATCTTTCGCTTCGCCCTTTGCTGCAACTCTTCTTTCATTTTATCAATTTCCTTTTTTATTTCCTCATCCATTTTTTCCTTTTGACAATTTGCATCTTCCACAATCTGCTTTGCCCGTTCCTCTATCTCAAGAATTTTTTTAATGATATCATCCAAATAAACTCCCTCCAGATATAAAAAATAGTAAATTTAAGACGAGGGTATACCACTTGTGCATACGTGGTTCCCTCGCCATTGAGGTCTTAATCAACCATGATACTCATTATAGAACATTAAAATACAAATGTAAATACGCTTTGCAGCTTAACTAACGACGATTTTATCCTAATCTTTGCCCTGTTGTTCTATTAAGTCCATACTGCTTTCATTTCTTTTTTTATTATTGGTATCTCCTTCTTTTTCATCATCTTTCTTTTGACCTTTTAAATTCGGTTCATACACATCATTCTGTATCCGGCTCTTTTCTTTATCTTTTTCAACCGTTTTCTGTTTATCTTTTTCATCCGTTTTCTTTCCCCGTTCCTTTTCCTCTTCATCCTTTTTATCGGAAGTATGGTTCTTATTCTTACCTGCGTTATTATCATATTTATTATCGTTTATATTCGTGTTGCTGTTATTTTGATTCTTATTTTTGCTTTCGTCGCTACCGTTATTGTCAGCCTCTTTGTTATTATTATTAATCTTATTATTGTTTTCTTTAACTTTTTCTTTATTTTCGTATTTATTATTATCCCTGTCTTTTTTATCCTTTTGCTCTATATTTTCTTTCTTATCCTGTTTAATATTTTTAATATTCCCGGACAAATCATTATGATTATTGGAAAACTCCATTTTGTTTATATTTTCCTTAATACCAGGCGTATCCGTATTATCCGTTTTTTCTTGTTTCTTGTTTTTATCTTCTTTTTTTATATATTCCTTAATCTCCTTTACTGATTTTCCCTTTACTTGTTCAACATTTGTTTCAGATAACGACTCCTGCAACTGTTCCAAGAGTAAAAGTTTTCCGGTAGAAATATGTTCTTTTTTTGCCAATGCATGCTTTTCAATTGTCACGCCTTCCACAGCAACATTGCTTGTAATATTAGTTTGTTCCAACTCCTTACGGGCATAATATTGTACTTCATCCCGTATTTTTTCAGTTACCCTGGATTTTGGAGCAGATATGGTAATCATAATCTCATTTTCTTCATCCTGCTTAAGATAATTTGCATCATATGCCTGACGGATAAGACGTGAAATGGTATTCCCCACATTGTCATGCATAAATTCCCCGTTTGCTTCAACAAGCATTTGCCCTTCCCTGTTTATTCCCTGCACATCCAGAACCCGCTCATACACATTTAGCACAATCCCAATACTTGGATTAATATCAAGGTTTACGTAGCTGTATGGGGTATAATAGGTATAGAGCCCTATTCCCACAACAATTAAAAGCAAGGCCGCTGTCGCTATTGCCCTTTGCACAAGGGCAGTACCACAAAGATCAACAAGACCATCCAATTCAATCTCTTGCCCTACCTGGCATCCTTCCTGGTATTTTAATTTCTTGAAATCGCCCCTGTCACTCATGACCACCATTTTTTTACCTTTAATTTCAACAATTATACCTGTCATCCAATCACCTCCAGAGGTAAGGGACATATTTATGAATAATTATAGCAAATTCCTTTTGGGTTTACATAAGTCAAGCCATGGCAATATATGGTTGGCCTTTTTAAACACGTATAACATTATTATTTATTATTATTCGTAATATTTTAAGTATGAATCAGGGTAATTTATAGAAAAATACAAAGGCGGCTGCTGCATTGACAAAGCCAATACAACTGCCGCCTATGAAACGGTATAGGTTGGTTAGTTTCTTAAACTATGGATAGGAGCAGGAATCCTGCCCCCTCTTTTTATAAAGGCTTCGCTGCTATAGGGATTAACCCTCATCACGGGTCCGGACCCAAGCAGTCCTCCAAACTCAACAATATCCCCCACATCTTTTCCGGGAGCCGGGATAATCCTTACTGCCGTGGTCTTATTATTAACAACCCCTATGGCCACCTCATCCGCAATTATGGCAGAAATAGTCTCCGCACTGGTGCTTCCGGGGACTACAATCATATCCAATCCCACAGAACACACACATGTCATTGCTTCCAGTTTTTCTATGGACAAGGCGCCTTGTGCTACCGCATCAATCATTCCCGCATCTTCACTTACCGGGATAAAGGCACCGCTTAATCCGCCTACGTAGGAAGAAGCCATGATTCCTCCTTTTTTTACCGCGTCATTCAGCAGGGCCAAAGCTGCCGTAGTACCGTGAGCACCGCACTTTTCAAGGCCCATTTCCTCAAGTATATGGGCTACGCTGTCCCCTACGGCAGGGGTAGGAGCCAGGGATAAATCCACTATACCAAAAGATACTCCCAGCCTTCTGGAAGCTTCCCGTGCTACCAGCTGGCCCATGCGCGTAATCTTGAAGGCAGTCTTTTTAATTGTCTCTGCCACAGTACCAAAATCGGCACCCCTTACCTTTTCCAGGGCACATTTTACTACCCCGGGGCCGCTAACCCCGACATTTATAACGCACTCGGGTTCGCCTATCCCATGGAAGGCTCC
>JAAYHJ010000060.1 GCA_012735465.1 Clostridiaceae bacterium | reverse complement strand
TGTGTTATTATTCATATATAACTCATGGTACTCCTTTGCTAATGTTTTTCTTTGGTTATTAAACATTTTACAATGGATTACCATGAGTTTTCTATATATTACGGCATTTTATTTTACAACTTCCCATTGATCAATTTTAACTCGAGTAGACATCCGGTTTTAGAATCCCTACAAAAGGCAGGTTTCTATACTTCTCAGCATAGTCCAATCCATATCCAACTACAAATTCATCAGGTATATCAAATCCTTTATAGTCCACATGAACATCCACTTTTCTTCGGGCTGGTTTATTTAAAATTGTGCATATTTTAACACTGTTAGGCCCTCTGGAAATAAGAAGCTCTCTCAAATACTTTAAGGTTAAACCACTATCAATAATGTCTTCTACAATTAGTATATCCTTACCTCGTATATCTGTTTCAAGGTCCTTAAGAATTCTTACAACTCCTGATGTGGTTGTAGACGCTCCATAGCTGGAAATTGCCATAAAATCCACTTCTACCGGAATGGTGATTTCCCTTAGCAAATCGGATGTGAACATAACTCCTCCCTTTAATACACAAATCACCATCAAATTTTTGTCTTTGTAATCCCTGCTTATGATTTCCCCCAGTTCTTTTGTTTTTTGCTGAAGCTGTTCCCTAGTAATCAAAACTTTTGCTATATCATTTATCAATTTTATCTCCTCCTACAAACTTTATAATCAAAACTCGAGTAGTGGCGTCTGTTATGCGGTATCCGTTTCCAGTCCTGTATCCAACAACCCATATAATTTCTTCTCCGGCTGTAACAAGAGGTATTTTATCCCGTTCAGTTATCGGTATTTTCATATCTATAAAAAAGTCTTTCAGCTTCTTTGTACCTTTCATTCCATAGGGTGAAAAACGGTCCCCTGCTACTCGATTCCTTATATATATTTCCTTATTTATAACATTATAATCAAAAGCTTTTGTAAATCTGTCCAGTTTTATTTTTTTCAGTTCTTCCTTTTCCACTACCCATGTTACTACCTTCATACCTAGTTCCCTTATATAGGTTTCACCATTTATTATTAACGGATAGTTAAAAGGCGTACTTTCCATATTATTCTTACTAAATAAATATATATATCCGTAAGCCTGGCATATTCTTAACCCGGCAGGAAGATCCAACATCTTACCGGTACCCTTTTCTCGTATCATCTGCAAGATGGACTCAATGTGCTTATACTCGATATTTACAATGTCACCTTTTAGCAAAAAGACTGCCTTCCTAAGTACTCTTCTTTGGATTGCTGTATGCTGAGACAATAAAAAATCCACAGGGATTGATACCTCTCCACCCTTTACTTTTACCTGACCCTTCATGATATTTTCCACATAGCTGTTCATAAAAGAAATATCTTCCCTCAGCAGGTCCGCTGTTTGCGCAGCAGTCTTAATAAAAGATGGGTTGTACTCCCTTTTTAGATAGGGAATAAGCTCAAGGCGTATCTTATTTCTGGTGTAGATGGACTGCTGGTTAGTATGATCTATCCTGGGGTTTAAATGATTATCACTGCAGTATTGCTCCACCTGCTCTCTCTCGGTTTCCAGCAAGGGCCTTACTACTCCGTCTTCCCTAACCGGTGGAATACCCGCCAATCCTTCCAACCCGGTTCCCCTTAACAGGCGCATCAACAATGTTTCTGCCTGGTCATCCCTGTTATGGGCTACAGCAATTTTGGACGCATTAACCCTCTGGGCTACTTCAAAGAAAAATTTGTACCGTTCTTTCCTGCCAGCTACTTCTTCCGAAATGGACTTTTGTTTGGAAATCAATCGGATATCTACCTCTTTTATGAAAAGAGGAATGCTTAATGTACTGCAAAACTCCCTTACATAGTCTGCATCCCGGTAAGCTTCATCTCCCCTCAGGCAATGGTTCACGTGGGCAGCATATAACCGAAGGGAAAATTCATGGGCAAGCCTGTGCAAAACATGCAGAAGACATACGGAATCGGGGCCGCCGGATACACCTACCACAACTCCGTCACCTTTTTCAAACATATTATATTTTAATATGGTATTTCTTACCGTATCTATAACCCTTTCCACTTGTTCACACTCCAACGGACAGGCACAAAGACCGTACTTACTGATTATGAATACGTTCCAAATTGGCAAACTTGGTGTACTGGCCCAACCATACAAGCTCCACCGTACCGGTAGAACCATTACGGTGTTTTGCTATTATGCATTCGGCTATATTTTTCTTTTCGGTATCAGGATTATAATACTCATCGCGGTATAAAAAAATTACAATGTCCGCATCCTGTTCAATTGCTCCCGACTCTCTCAAATCGCTGAGGATCGGCCTGTGATCTGCCCGCGATTCCGGCGCCCGGCTCAACTGGGACAAGGTAACCACAGGTACATTTATTTCTTTTGCCAACACCTTTAGGGATCGGGATATTTCGGATATCTCCTGCTGTCGGTTTTCGGCTTTACCTCTTCCCTGCATTAACTGGAGATAGTCAATCACCACTAATCCTATCTTTTTATCCAGCTTCATTTTCCTGCACTTGGCACGCAATTCGGCCACAGAAATACCCGGGGTGTCATCTATATATATAGGGGCTTCTGACAATGGGCCTATGGCCCTTGCCAGTTTTGGCCAGTCTTCATCCTGGAGCTCGCCGGTGCGCATCCTTTGGCTGTCAATAAGTGCTTCGGACCAAAGCATCCTGTTTACCAGCTGTTCCTTGGACATTTCCAGGCTGAATATAGCTACAGGAACCTTTGCATGTATGGCAGCATACTGGGCAATATTTAGTGCAAAGCTTGTCTTGCCCATTGCCGGTCGGGCAGCAATCAAAATTAAATCAGAAGGATGCAGGCCTGCGGTTTTACGGTCCAGATCAGTAAAACCGGTAGGTACTCCCACAATCTTTCCTTTATTTTTATACAATTCTTCAAGCTTATCAAAGCTTTCAATCAACACATCCTTTATGGAGCTGAAGCCTTGATTGTTTCTCCTTTGAAGAACATCAAATATTTTTTTTTCCGCCTGGTCCATAATATATGTTACTTCATCCGCTGCTTCATAGCTCATATTTGCAATATCTATGGATGCTTTGATAAGATTTCTTAATATGGACTTTTCTTCAACAATTCGTGCATAATACTTTACATTTGCAGTGGTAGGTATTGCAGTCACAATAGATGTCAGGTATTCAATACCTCCAACCGCCTCCAGTGTTCCCCTTAATTTTAATTGTTCCGTCAATGTAATCAGGTCCACTGGTTGGTTACGGTGAAATAAATCCAGCATTGCATCATATATTTCCTTATGGTCCTCGCGGTAAAAATCTTCTTTTTTAAGGCTTTCCACCACAACGGCAATAGCTTCCTTATCTATAAGCATTGCACCTAAAACCGATTGTTCAGCCTCTATGCTATAAGGTGGAATTTTACCCATTGGTATATCCATAGCCATCCCCACCTTGCATTTAACTTATTTTTCTTCTACAACATTAACCTTCAGTTTTGCAGTTATTTCAGGATAGACTCTTACTTCCACTTCTGCAACACCCAACATCTTTATAGATTCCTGAAGATGTATCTTCTTTTTATCAATATCAATTTTATATTGTGCCTGCAGCGCATCCGCAATATCCTTGCTTGTTATGGAACCAAACAGCTTTCCGTTTTCTCCGGCTTTTGCCTTTATGGTAATCGTCGACCTGGACAGCTTTTCAGCCAACTCCTGTGCCAATTGCTTTTCCTTTTCCTTTTTACGTGCCTGGGACTGCTTCTGGATTTCCAGTGCATTTATATTGGTTTTCGTTGCTTCCACAGCCAAACCTTTTGGAAGGAGATAGTTCCTTGCATATCCATCACTTACATTGACAAGTTCCCCTTTTTTCCCTTTACCCTTTATATCTTCCTTTAATATCACTTTCATATCCCATTCCTCCTGACCTTTATTATATGCCCTCTCAATCTCCTTATAATTACAATTAACATGCTTAAGAAGTCCTTGCCATATAATCAGATATAGCCTTTTTTAACTCACTCATTGCCTCCTCCATGGACATGTGGGAAAGCTGTGCTCCTGCCACTGTAAGATGCCCGCCTCCGCCCAGCTTTTCCAAAATCACCTGTACATTAACATCTCCCAATGATCTTCCGCTAATGAGAATTTCTTCATTCACCCTGCACATAACAAAGGATGCAATAACCCCCGTAATATTCAGCAGTTCATCGGCTGCCTGCGCAATAATGAGCTGGGCATTTTTTATGTTATCAGGGCAGACGGAAATCGCAATACCATTGTCCATAATCTGCGCAGTTTTTACAATATCGGCTCGTGCAGCATAGGTAGCCAAATCGTTTTGGAACAGCAATTTAACAGAGGCTGTGTCCACACCTGCCCTTCTAAGGTAGGAAGCAGCTTCAAAAGTCCTGACCCCTGTCTTAAAAACAAAATTTTTTGTATCAACCGCAATTCCTGCATAAAGGGCTTCTGCCTCAACAGGGCTTAGTTTTGCCTTTTCATCCATGTATTGTAAAATTTCCGTTACCAGCTCACAGGTGGAAGAGGCATAGGGCTCATGATATACCAGCACATTATTATCAATAAACTCTGCCCCTCTCCTATGATGATCAATGACTACTATATTCTTGGTTTTTTTTAATAGCTCAGGACACTCCGTAAAACTTGCCCGGTGGGTATCCACTACAATTACCAGCGTCTTATCCGTAACCCGGTCCATTGCCTGACTCTTTGAAATGAACACTTCCCGAAAATCGGCTTCTTTCTGCAATTTCATAAGCAGGTTGTTTACCGTGGGGTTATAAGTACTAAGTACAATGTACCCTTTTTTACCCCTGTTTCGCACTCCCCTAAGGAGTCCTATGGATGCCCCAACTGAATCAATATCCCCATGTTGGTGCCCCATGATCATCACCTGCTCTGACTGCAATATGAGCTCTCTTAGTGCAAAGGCAACAACCCTTGCCTTTACCCTTGTTCTTTTTTCCAGTTCTTTTGTCTTGCCTCCAAAAAACCTTAATTCATTTCCATCCTTTATTACAACCTGATCTCCGCCTCTACCCAAGGCTATATCAATAGCCGCCCGGGCATAGGCATCATTTTGTGCAAGGGTACCACCGCCAAGTCCAATACCTATACTGAGAGTTACCGGTATCTTATTACCCATAGAAATTTCCCGTACCTGGTCAAGAATATCAAATTTTCTTTTTTCAAACTGACTTAAATATTTTCTTTCAAATATATAGATGTATTTGTCACGTTCAAATCTTTTGAGTACCCCACCGGCAAAAGAAAACCAATTATTCAATCGCCTATCAATTTCTGCTAATACCTGCGGTCTGTTGGTGTCATCGGTACTTTGCATAATTTCATCATAATTATCTATCATTATTATGCATTCTATAACTTTTTCGTTTACATACTTTTCCTCCAATACTTTTAAGACGGTATAATCAATCCAGTACAGCACAATCATGTAGTTGGTGGTATCGGATGAATCCACCTTTGCATAGTTCCCAACAACCCTATAATACCTACCTTCGTGAGAAATGTAAAAGGATATATTATCCTTGTTCTCCATCAATCTGGACACAGGGAGTTCCTTTACAAGAAGATTGATAGGCATTTCAAAAAGCTCCCTATTATGAAACAGCTCACCAAAACTTGGATTATACCATGTAATGACTCCGTTTAAATTTAATACTACCATAGGTAAGGGAAAATGCAACAGGGTATCTTTGGTTGATAGTGTCAATTTGTTGTAGGATAATTAAACTTAAAGGTATCCCCATCTTTTTGATACAACGGGCTATATCACATACCCGCTGCGTTGTATGCCCTTTAAAATTGTTGATATTGGAGTTTTTTT
>JAAYHJ010000059.1 GCA_012735465.1 Clostridiaceae bacterium | reverse complement strand
TGCAGGCCATATTATATTATTTTGGTATTGTCAGCTCACGTATAGAGGATTATGGTAATATGTGAGAATAAGTGATATAAAATGAAAGATATTGAATTTTTATTCTATATTTATTGTAGGTATAGGCAGGGACTTTGACATATATTTTAAATGAAATATATAATAAATAATTATGGACAACCCTGAACATAGCTGCTGCTCAGCCATGCAAGGCTTTTTTAGTGTAAACCTGATAACAGACTAATAACAAAGGTGGTGATAATGTGTCAATTGATGTACTCCGGTCGATTGCGCAGGCTGAAAGGGATGCGGATGAAATAATAAAAAAATCTGTGGCCGATTGCCGTCAGATAGTGTCGAAAGCGCAGGATGAGGCAAGGCAATTAATCGACCAAATGATTAAAGAGGCTCAAAAGGAAGGGGATGAGCTTATAGCCCAGGCTGAGTTGGCTGCACTGGAAGAAGTAAAAAAAATAGAGGAAAATACAAAAACTGAATGTGTGGCTTTACAGCAGCAGGCTCGTGAAAAAATGGATTTGGCAGTAGATATAATAATGGGAAGGATTGTGAACCCCTATGGCAATAGTTAAGATGAACAGGATTTCCATAGTCGGGCTTGAAGTGGATAAAGATTCTATCATAGAAAGCCTTATGAAATTGGGCGTTGTGGAAATAACCCATGTTGATTATGAAGAATCGGAAGAAGGATGGTCACAGCTTATTGTACAGGATGGTTCCGGTGCAGAAGTGACTCGAATTGAGAATGAGATTGCAAAGGTTGAATCGTGCATAGAATACCTGTCTAAGTACGATAAGCGAAAAAAAGGTTTGTTTGAGCCAAAAAGGAGTCTGAGCTTAAATCAATACAACAATATTATATCTTCAAAGGAGAAAATATGGGATGCAGTAGAAAAAGTAGCTGGGTTGGTTGGACGGCTTTCTTCTTTGCAGGCAGAAGAAAACCGTTTAAACAATATGATTGACTCATTGACACCTTGGAAACCTCTTACAATACCGGTTGAGATAACCTCAACAAAGAGTACTATTGTGGCAATGGGTGTATTGCCTTCCATTGCAGATCCTTATGCTCTTAAAAAGGATTTATACAAGCAGGTGGAAGAAAGCTATTTAGAAGTGATAAATGGGGATAAGGACCAGCACTATTTATTGGTAATTTATTACCGTGATTGTGAAGAAGAAGCAATGAAGGTACTAAAACAATATGGGTTTGCCCGGGTTTCTTTTAATGAATTAAAAGGAACTATTGAGCAAAACATTTTGGCCCTTTCTACTGAAATCAATAATATTCGAAAAGAAAGAAAACATGTTGAAAAGAGTATTTCTGAATTGGCAACAGAAAAAGAAAATATTGAAGTATTACACGATTATTTAGTAATGCAAAGGGATAAAAAAAAGATATTAGGTAATATGATTAAGACAGGAAAGGTCTTCCTGATGGAGGGATGGGTACCCGAGAAATATGTGCAAAAGGTTAAAATTGTTGTTGAACGGAAGTGGGATTGTATCTTGGATTTTAGGGAACCGAAGGAAGACGAAGAATTCCCGGTTCTTTTGGATAATCCCAGGGTAGTTCAGCCCTTTGAATTGGTGACAGAATTATATAGCCTGCCTAATTCTAGAGAAATCGATCCTAACCGATTTATGGCACCTTTTTATTTTATATTCTTTGGGCTTATGATTGGTGATGCGGGATACGGATTGGTTATGGCTATTGTTACAGGTATTGTTTTGTTGAAATTTAAGTTGGAAGGACTGGCCTATAAATTAATTAAACTTTTATTCTTTGGTGGCATTTCTACTTTTTTATGGGGTGTTCTCTTTGGAGGTTGGTTTGGTGATATTGTAGATGCTGTAACCAATGGGAAATATACTATTAAACCCTTATGGTTCAACCCGTTGGACGACCCTATGAGGCTGCTTGTTTGGGCCTTTATCTTTGGTGCAATCCACTTGTATGTAGGAATGGGATTGCAGGCATACAAACTTATAAAAGACGGAAGACCACTGGATGCTTTGTTTGATGTAGGTTTTTGGTATATCCTTTTAACCGGCCTTGCATTGCTTATTGTTGGAGGCAGTGCAGCGGTAATTGGAAAGTATATGTCCATTGTGGGAGCAATTTTACTGGTCCTTACACAAGGAAGAAGTGAAAAAAACATACTTAAAAAACTGGTGTCCGGGGTTTTAAGCCTGTATAATGTAACCGGCTATTTAAGCGACGTGTTGTCTTACTCCAGATTATTGGCACTGGGATTAGCTACGGGAGTAATTGCAAATGTAATCAATACTATGGGTACTTTGTTTGGGATGAATGTACCGGGAATAATTGTATTGATAGTAGCATTTATAGTAGGACATACGTTCAATATTCTTGTTAATGTTTTGGGAGCTTTTGTACATGCAAGCCGTTTGCAGTATGTGGAGTTCTTTGGTAAATTTTTTGAGGGCGGAGGTAAGGAGTTTAAGCCCTTAAAAGCAAATACAAAATATATAACCGTAGAAGATAAGGAGGCAATATAATTATGGAAAATATAATTTGGGCTCAAATTTTATTAAACGGAAATGTACTGGCTATGATGGGAGCTGCTTTGGCAGTGTTTCTAGCAGGGATTGGTTCTGCAAGAGGCGTTGGTATTGTAGGAGAAGCAGCCGCAGGAGTTGTCACGGAAGATCCGGGAAAATTTGGACAAGCTTTACTACTTCAAGCCTTGCCGGGAACACAAGGTATTTATGGTTTATTGACGGCCTTTGTAATTTTAAATCGTATTGGAGTTGTAGGCGGAACAGCTGTGGAACTTAGCCCAATGCAAGGACTGATGTTTTTTGCTGCGTCAATTCCCATAGCTATAGTGGGTTATTTTTCAGCAATTGCACAAGGACGGGCAGCGGCTGCCGGTATAGGAGTTATTGCAAAACGCCCTGAGGAATTGGCAAAAGCAATTACATTTGCGGCAATGGTAGAGACCTATGCAGTACTTGCTTTACTGGCCTCTATCTTGATGGTTTTTGGAATCAATTTATAATAAGGAGTGTACTATAATGGCAGGAGCAGAAAAGATAAAAGACAGAATTCTGGAGGAAGCTCACCTGCAAGCTCAAAAGAATATGGAAAAGGCCAAGAGGGAGGCATACCGCATAATGGAAGATGCCAGGCGGGAGGCGTACAAAAGAAGGGCTGAGATAATTGAAAGAGCGCACCGTGAAGCAGCCGAGAAAAAAAAGAGGATGATTGCCATTGCTGAGCTGGAAGCAAGAAAAAAAAGGCTGCAGGCAAAGCAGGAAGTAGTAGAGGAAGCATTCTCAAAGGCATTAAACAATATAATAAGCTTACCGGAAAACAAGTACTTATCAATCCTGGAAGATTTAGTAGTTGCTGCCGTGACTGTAGGCAAGGAAGAAGTAATTCTTTCAGAGAGAGATAGAAAAAGACTTGGCAATAGCTTGGTTAAAGCTATTAATAAGAAGCTAAAGCGCAAAGGGTTGGATAACAAGGTAAAGTTATCCCAAGAAACAAGAGATATAAGCGGAGGTTTCATACTTAAATCGGGTGAGGTGGAAATAAATAACTCCTTCGAAGCAATCATAAAAATGCAGCGGGATATTCTGGAAGCTGATGTGGTAAAAGTACTCTTTTCATAGAAAGTATATTGGCAGGCTGCAGATATGAGGAAGGAGGAGAAGGTTTGTCGGATACAAAATACGCCTATGCGGTTGGAAGAATACGCTCAATGGAAAGAAAGCTATTGGACAAAATTGGGATTGAACGTATGGTGCATGCCAGTTCTCCTGAAGAAGCGTTAAAGGTATTGATGGATGCCGGATACGGTGATTCTAACGCAAGGGTTTCCGATGCTTTTGAGTATGAACGGATTCTCAGAGAAGAAAATAAAAAGGTTTATAAATTAATAAAAGAAATTGCTCCGGAACCGGAAGTTTTTGATTTGTTTTTAATCAAGAATGATTATCATAATGCTAAAGTAATTTTAAAAGCAGAATTTTTAAATCAAGATTTTGATGAGTTGCTGTTAGATACCGGGTCAATCCCTGAAGCAAAGTTAAAGATGATGATAAAAGAAAGAAATACTTCCGATATGCCGGTTAGGATGAAGAAAGCTGTTGAAGAAAGCATCGATACCTTTAATAGAACAGGTGACCCGCAAGTTATTGATTTAATTATGGATAAAGCTTGTTTTCAGCATATGAAAGAAATGGCTGTACATTCAAATGTCAAATTTGCCAAGGATTTGGTAGAAATAATGATTGATACGATTAATATAAAGACATACTTAAGGGTAAAAAGAATGAATAAATCATGGGATTTCTTGGATAAGGCACTAATACCCGGAGGGCGTATTGATGCAAAAATATTTATTGGCAAGTTGGAAGGCCCTTTGGAAAGCATTGTAGATGAACTGCGATATACACCCTATGGGGCATTGCTTGAAGAAGGAATTGAAAGTTATAAAAAGACAGGAACCTTGATCTATTTTGAAAAGTTATGTGACGATTTTGTAATGGATTTTGTAAAAAAAGCAAAATACATAGCATTAGGCATTGAGCCATTAATCGGATATCTAATGGCGAAGGAAAATGAAATAAAAATTGCTCGCATCATTATGGTAGGGAAAATAAACGGGATGCCTGATGATATTATAAAGGAAAGGCTGAGGGAAGTATATGTATAAGATTGGTGTTATTGGAGATAAAGACAGTATTCTTGGATTTAAGGCTCTTGGCTTGTCAGTTTTTCCTGTTACCCAGCCTTCCGAAGCCGAGAAAATATTGCACCAATTGACACAGGACAGGTATGCTGTCATTTATATTACTGAACAAGTTGCTAAGGATATTGTATCAAGCATCGAACAGTATAAAGATAATAAAATCCCGGCCATAATTCCAATACCGGGAAACCGGGGGACGCTGGGAATAGGTATGCAGAACATTAAAAAATCCGTAGAACGTGCAGTGGGAGCTGATATACTGTTTAGGGATGAATAATATGGAATGATAAAATAGAAGAGTAGAAAGAAGGGTGAAAGTTTGAGTCAGGGAACAATTGTAAAAGTCTCGGGCCCTTTGGTAGTGGCGCAAGGAATGAGAGATGCAAATGTGTTTGACGTAGTGCGTGTAAGTGAGCACCGCCTGATTGGCGAGATAATTGAAATGCATGGCGACAGGGCATCAATTCAGGTTTACGAGGAAACTGCCGGTTTAGGACCGGGAGAACCGGTTGTATCCACCGGTCATCCTCTGAGCGTGGAGCTGGGACCGGGATTGATTGGAGCAATATTTGATGGAATTCAAAGACCATTGGAAGTAATGCGCGAAAGGATAGGAAGCAATATAACAAGAGGTATTGAGGTCGATGCGCTGGACCGGGAAAAGAAATGGAAGTTTGAGCCGGTGATGAACAAGGGTGATAGGGTTGTTCCCGGCGATATCATCGGAAAGGTACAGGAAACGGTTGTAGTGGAACATAGGATTATGGTTCCCTATGGAGTTGAAGGAACTATAGAAGATATTTCAGCGGGAGAATATACTGTTGAAGATACTGTAGCAGTTATTAAAAAAGATAACGGTCAAAGGGTAAATATACAGATGATGCAAAAATGGCCCGTGCGAAAGGGAAGACCTTATAAGAAAAAATTGCCGCCGGAAACACTCCTGGTCACAGGACAGAGGGTAATTGATACGCTGTTTCCGCTGGCAAAGGGCGGTGTGGCAGCTGTACCCGGGCCCTTTGGCAGCGGAAAGACGGTAGTACAGCACCAACTGGCAAAATGGGCTGATGCAGATATAGTTGTGTATATTGGCTGTGGAGAGCGCGGTAATGAAATGACCGATGTTTTGCTTGAATTTCCTCAGTTAAAGGACCCAAGGACCGGGGAATCCCTGATGAAAAGAACGGTGCTGATTGCCAATACGTCGGATATGCCTGTGGCTGCCCGGGAAGCTTCCATTTATACGGGCATTACCATTGCGGAATATTTCAGGGACATGGGATACAACGTGGCCTTGATGGCCGATTCCACCTCACGATGGGCTGAAGCACTGCGTGAAATGTCGGGACGTTTGGAGGAGATGCCCGGTGAAGAAGGATATCCCGCATACCTTTCTTCCCGTCTTGCGCAGTTTTATGAAAGGGCCGGCAGGGTGATAACCCTGGGGTCGCAGGATAGAGAAGGTAGCATTACGGCTATTGGGGCGGTTTCGCCTCCCGGTGGAGACATTTCGGAGCCGGTTAGCCAGGCAACCTTGCGCATTGTCAAGGTGTTTTGGGGGTTGGATGCTTCTCTTGCTTACAGAAGGCATTTCCCTGCAATAAACTGGCTTCAGAGCTATTCGCTGTACGTTGACCGGTTAAGCGAGTGGATTGGCCAAAATGTGGCTAGGGATTGGAGCTCATTGAGGACCGATGCCATGCGCCTGCTGCATGAGGAATCGGAGCTGGAGGAAATTGTAAGGTTGGTTGGAGTTGATGCTTTATCTGCCGGTGACCGTTTGATATTGGAAGCAGCCAAGTCCATACGTGAAGATTATTTGCATCAAAATGCATTTCACGATGTGGACACGTTCACGTCCCTGTATAAGCAATACCGCTTGTTAAAACTGGTATTAGGATTTTACTATCTTGGTAAGAAAGCATTGGAACAGGGTGCAGGTATAAAAGAGATGTTTGATTTGCCGGTACGGGAGAGAATTGGCAGGGCTAAGTACGTTCCGGAAGAACAGGTTGATTATGTCTTTGACAGCATAGAAAAGGAATTGGAAGAGCAAATGAATGCACTGGTATCAAAGGAGGATGAAGGATATGTTGAAAGAATATAGAACCATTTCAGAAGTTGCAGGTCCTTTGATGCTTGTTAAAAAAGTGGAAGGCGTGAAGTATGGAGAATTGGGAGAGATTGAATTATCCAATGGTGAGGTTCGCAGGTGCAGAGTATTGGAAGTAAATGAAGATAATGCGCTGGTACAGTTATTTGAAAGTGCCGCAGGTATTAATTTATCAGAAAGCAAGGTAAGATTCTTGGGCAGGGGCTTGGAGTTCCCTGTTTCCATTGATATACTTGGCAGGGTATTTGACGGCTTAGGAAGACCTATTGACGATGGGCCTAATATCATACCCGATAAACGGCTGGACATAAACGGTACTCCCATTAACCCTGCGGCAAGGGACTATCCTTCCGAGTTCATACAAACAGGGATTTCAGCTATTGACGGTTTAAATACGCTGGTAAGGGGACAGAAGCTTCCCATATTTTCCGGGTCGGGACTCCCCCATGCCCAGTTGGCAGCTCAGATTGCACGGCAGGCAAAGGTGCTTGGAACAGAAACCAATTTTGCCGTTGTTTTTGCTGCCATTGGCATTACCTTTGAAGAAGCGGATTTCTTTATAAGCGATTTTAGAAAGACTGGCGCAATTGACCGGGCCGTATTGTTTATGAACCTTGCCAACGACCCTGCCATTGAGCGTATTGCCACGCCCCGTATGGCTCTTACTGCTGCCGAGTTCCTTGCTTTTGAAAAGGATATGCATGTACTTGTTATACTGACAGATATTACCAATTATGCGGAAGCATTAAGAGAGGTTTCTGCAGCAAGAAAAGAAGTACCGGGCCGTCGTGGTTATCCGGGTTATTTATATACTGACCTTGCAACTATATACGAAAGGGCAGGACGAATAAGGTCTAAAAAAGGCAGTATTACCCTTATACCCATATTAACCATGCCGGAAGATGATAAGACCCATCCTATTCCTGATTTGACCGGTTACATTACAGAAGGACAGATCATACTCAGCCGTGAGTTGTACCGAAAGGGCGTTATACCTCCCATTGATGTGCTTCCTTCTTTGTCCCGACTTAAAGATAAAGGAATAGGTGAAGGCAAGACCCGGGAAGACCATGCGGATACAATGAACCAGTTATTTGCTGCTTATGCAAGGGGAAAAGAAGCAAAAGAACTTATGGTTATACTGGGAGAAGCAGCCCTTACCGATACGGATAAGCTTTATGCCAGATTTGCTGATGAGTTTGAAAAAGAGTATGTTTCTCAGGGATATGATGAAGACAGGACCATTGAGCAAACTCTTGAAATAGGGTGGAAGCTTTTATCCATCTTACCCAGGAGTGAGTTAAGGCGTATACGGGATGAATACCTGGATAAGTACCTGCCTGTAAAGGAGTGAGATGGTATGGCCATGTTGCGTGTAAATCCCACCCGTATGGAGCTTACCCGGCTTAAGAAAAGGTTGCTTGTTGCAAGAAGGGGACATAAGCTGCAAAAAGATAAAAGAGATGAGTTGATGAAGCAATTCCTTGAGCTGGTCAGAAAAAATAAGGAACTTCGTGAAAAAGTAGAAAAAATGTTGATGCAGGTACACAGCAATTTTCTTATTGCCAGAGCGGTGATGTCCAACGAAATGCTGGAAGAGGCCCTTATGTTTCCAAAGCAGGATGTTTCAGTAGATGTTTCTACTAAAAATATAATGAGTGTGAATGTACCGGTTTTTGATTATAGTACAAAAAGTGATGATAAGGCCAATATTTATCCCTATGGTTTTGCCACTACATCGGGAGAACTGGATACTGCAGTCGGAACACTGGCTGAAGTGCTCCCTTATATGCTTGAATTAGCGCAAATGGAAAAATCAGCCCAGCTATTGGCACAGGAAATTGAAAAGGCGCGCAGAAGAGTTAATGCGCTGGAACATGTACTCATTCCCCAACTGACCGAGACCATAAAATATATTACAATGAAACTGGAGGAAAATGAGCGTGGTACTATAATCCGCCTGATGAAGGTTAAGGACATGATGATAGAGCAGGCAAGGAAAGCTGCGGCACAGCAAGCAAAATATTAAAACATTAAATGGTAGCCCTGGACACATAGTAGAATTTCTTTCTGTAAAATTTATTATAAATGGGCTACCGTTTTAGTTTTATATTTATATATATTGTGCCTTAAATATCACATTAAAACACTTGTATTTGCTGTGTGTTTATAATATATTGTAAATATAAGTATTTTTTGTTGACTTTTAAAAGTAAAGGGGAAGATAAAAAAATATGAGCCTTACCGATAGAGGCCGGCTGCAGCAGCAAATAAGCAGAATTGTAATCAACCCGGTATTCATAATATGGGTTGTACTAATAATCTTTTTGGGTATCTGTTTTATTGCTAGCATATGGAGGATCAGTATTAAAGCAATCGAGAAGGAAGCAGTGCAACTGGCTTTAGCAGCAGAGTCAAGTTTTCAAAAGTCTTTATTATCTAATTTAACTGCCGATGCAAGGGATATTGAAAAGGAAGAATATAAAGTAGTTAAGCGCAGCTTAATGGACCTGGTACGTAGTAATGATAGCATTCGTTTTGCCTATATATGTACTCAAAAGAATGGCAAGATATATTTCTTAGCGGATTCCGAACCGCCAAACTCCAAAGATTATTCCCCACCAGGACAGGAGTATAGGGAGGCAAATGAGCAGATCTATTTACCATTTCAAAACGGACAAGTCTTAGTTACAACGCCGATTACTGACCATTGGGGTACATGGGTCAGTGTTCTTGTACCTATGAAAGATGTGGAAACCGGGGAGGTATTAGCTGTCCTTGGAATGGATTATCCGGAAGCTTCATGGAATGATCGCGCTATTTTAATAGTTATTCAATCGGTGGTTATTGTTTTTTTTGCACTGTTATTCTTTATAACTTTACATATTGTTTCCATAAAAAACAAAGAACTGCATGAGGAAAAGAACAAACTATTGGAATTAAGTGAAAAACTGAGGCAAAGCGAGACACTGTTCAGAACCATATTTGATCAAGCACCAATTGGAATAGCGGTTGGACATGATGATAGATATATTTCCTTTAATGACGATGATAAGCCAACCATGAACAGCATGTTTGAAAAGATAACCGGCAGGACAAAAGAAGAATTTAAGAATATAAGTTGGATAGATATTACGCATCCGGATGATTTAGATGAGGATCTGGAAAAGTTTTCAAAACTAAAATCCGGCGAAATAGACAAATATGATATGGAAAAAAGGTACATAAAACCCGATGGTTCCGAAGTCTGGATACGAATGACCATAGTTCCTCTTCGACTCAATGACGGTGTCGATTGCAATCATCTATGCTTGATTGAAGACATAAGTGAACGTAAACATATGGAAAAGGCTTTATATGACAGTGAAAGAAGCAAGGCCGTGTTATTGGACAATCTTCCAGGTATGGCGTATCGCTGTAACTATGACCGAGATTGGACAATGCAATTTGTCTCAGCGGGATGTTATGAGCTTACAGGATATCAACCGGATAGCTTACTTTATAATAAGGAGTTGTCCTTTAACGACCTGATAGTACCGGAATACAGGGATATCTTATGGGATGAATGGGCGAAAGTGCTTGCCCAGCGCAAACCCTTTAGGTATGAATACGAGATAATATCAGCCGGCGGTAAAAGAAAATGGGTATTGGAAATGGGACAGGGCATATATGACGAAACAGGGGCCGTCGAAGCTATTGAGGGTATAGTTATAGATATTACCGAAAGGAAGGAAAGGGAAGCAAAAATACAATATATGAACGATCATGATTTTATGACAGACCTGTACAATAGGAAGTACTTTGAGGAAGAAATGAAGAGACTGGACAAGGAAGATTGCCTGCCTCTGTCTGTCTTAATTGTGGATATTAACGGTTTACGGCTGATAAATGATACTCTGGGTTATGCAGAAGGAGATAAGCTTATTATAGAAAGTTCTAAAATACTTCAAAGCTGCTGCCGGCCGGGGGATGTATTGGCAAGAATAGGCGGCGATGAGTTTGCCATTCTTATGCCGAATACCGATAATGCTACAGCCCATGAAATGTTGAAGAAAATCAAGGCCAGGTGTGTAACCTATAATGAAAATAATAAGAGCAAATTGTATGAAATAAGCGTATCTATTGGGTATGCCACTAAGGAAAGAGCAGAAGAAAAAATAGAAGAAACGGTAAAAATTGCAGATGAATATTTAAGAAATAGAAAGCTTCTCAATTGCAAGAGCTTTCACAGCAATATTATTTCTTCCATGATGGCTACGGTATATGAAAAGAGCCAGGAAACGGAGGAACATGCCAAGAGGCTTGCAACGTTTTCTAAAATGATAGGTGAAAAGCTTAATATTCCACAAAAAAGCCTTGCTGAGCTGGAATTGTTTGCAATGCTTCATGATATAGGAAAAGTAGGGATAGATGACAGGGTTCTTAATAAACCCGGAAAACTGAGTGAAGATGAATGGGCTGTTATGAAAAAGCATCCGGAGATAGGTTATAGAATTGTGAAATCTTCTTCGGAGCTTGAACCCATTGCGGAATATATACTAACCCATCATGAGCGCTGGGATGGTAAGGGGTATCCCAGAGGGCTTAAGGGAGAAGAGATTCCGTTGCTTTCCCGAATTCTTGCGGTTGCGGATGCTTATGACGCCATGACCCAGGATAGGGTTTATAGGAAAGCTTTGACTAAAGAAGAAGCAATTGAGGAAATCAAAAATAATGCTGGGACACAGTTTGATCCTGAGATTGTGAAAATATTTGTAGATAATGTATAAAGAAGCAAGACAACAAAGGACGAGTGCCTGGGTAACTTGTCCTTTTGTTTTGGTGAGAGAAGTTTTAATAAAGTCTATGATTTTTTTTTATTTCATGGTAAAATTGATAAAATATTCGATAAAAGTAGTGTATGTAATAAAAAACAGCAAATCTAATCAGGAAAGGTTGATGATACAAATGACGGAAAAACTAATTATACCTAAAGGATATAAGAGCAGATTAAATATTCGGGAAACGGAGGTAGCAATAAAACTTTTAAAGGATTATTTTGAAAGGAAACTGGCGGAAGAATTAAATTTGACCCGGGTGTCCGCACCCCTGTTTGTAAGGCCGGAGACAGGCCTCAATGATAACCTTAGCGGTGTGGAAAGGCCTGTGTCTTTTGACGTCAAAGATATTGGAGGTGGGACGGTAGAGATAGTTCACTCCTTGGCAAAGTGGAAAAGAATGGCTTTGAAGAGGTATGGCTTTGCAAATGGGGAAGGTTTGTATACGGATATGAATGCAATTCGAAGGGATGAGGAACTTGACAATTTGCATTCCATTTATGTTGACCAGTGGGATTGGGAAATTATTATTTCAAAGGAAGAAAGAAATATTGAGACGCTTAAAAAAATTGTCCTTGGAATATTCAAAGTGTTTAAAAGTTCTGAAGAATATATATGCAGTCGGTATCCTAAGCTTGAAAGGTATTTGCCGGACGATATTGACTTTATTACTACCCAGGAGTTGGAAGATATTTATCCCCATTTAACCCCAAAGCAGAGGGAAGATGTCATTGCTAAGGAGAAAAAAGCTGTATTTATAATGAAAATTGGCGGGTTGCTCAGGTCAGGTATAAAGCATGACGACAGGGCCCCGGATTATGACGATTGGGAACTAAACGGGGATATCATATTCTGGTATCCCTTATTGGAAAGGGCCTTTGAAGTATGCTCAATGGGTATCAGGGTGGATGAAGATTCACTGCTTAAACAGTTAAAACTTGCTGGGTGTGAAGAACGTAAGAATTTAAAATTTCACAAGGATTTACTTGAAGGCAAACTGCCCTATACTGCCGGTGGAGGCATCGGCCAGTCAAGAATATGCATGTTTCTTCTTAATAAGGCACATATAGGTGAGGTACAAGCCTCCGTATGGGATGATGAAATGATTGAAGCTTGCGAAAAAGCTAATATCGTCTTATTATGATGATAGAATATATTTGACAAAAAAGTAAGGGGGATGTTTATGACGTGTGATAATAAGATTAAATGTACATGTACATATCCCTGTTCAAGAAGGGGTAAATGCTGCCAGTGTGTTGCATATCATAGAAAATTTGGAGAAGTTCCCGGTTGTTTTTTCACTGAAAAAGGGGAAAAAACCTATGATCGAAGCATAGAAAACCTGTACAGGGACAGATGTTAAAATGAAAATAATGGATATAACTAAAGGAATCTTCACTACTCCGGTTTATCCGGGCGACCCGGAGCCGGAATTAGTAAGGATTTGCGACAGGGCAGAGGGAGATGAAATAAATTTATCAGTTATAAAAGCATGTGTGCATACCGGAACCCATGTGGACAGTCCAAGCCATTATTTGGACAGGGGTGTTACCGTTGAAAAGTTGCCCCTGGAACATTTTATAGGACCATGCAAGGTAATATCCTGCAATGGTATTGTCAGTTATGATTTAATATCGCAAGTCCAAATGGATGGTTGCAGGATACTTCTTATTAAGGGTGATGTAAAACTTGATGAAGGTATATGCATGGGATTATTAGATAAAAATATTGCAACCATTGGCGTGGAAGTTGAAACCATTGGCGACGGTAATGTGCATAGGGCAGTGCTGGGTAAAAATATAGCCGTAATTGAAAACCTGGATTTATCGCAAATAAAGGAGGGGAAATACTTTCTTTTTGCCCCACCGGTAAAGATTGAGGGAGGTGAAGGAGCCTTTGTCCGGGCAGTGTTGATTGAAGGGTTATAAAATTAAAAATTATAATGAATTACTTTAAGAAGGTGATATGATGAAAATTAAATTTCTTGGCCATTCTGCCTTTATGATCGAAGGCGGTGGGATAAGAGCATTGATTGACCCCTTTATCTCTATGAATCCGGGCAGTGGAATAAATGTTAAAGAATTAAAAGGTATTACCCATATTTTTGTCACCCACGGACATGATGACCATTTAGGAGATACTGTAAACATTGCAAAAAGTAATAATGCAAAAGTCATATGCAATTATGAAATAGGTCAATACCTGAGGGGCAAAGGTTTACTTGTGCACGCCATGCATATCGGTGGCAGGACAAGCTTTGATTTTGGGAAAGTTAAAATGACACCTGCTTTACATGGCTCCGGCATATTTGACAGGGGAAGTATGATATACGGCGGGAATCCCTGTGGCTTTGTAATTGAATTGGAAGGCAGGAAGGTTTACCATGCCGGGGATACGGGACTTACCATGGATATGAAGCTGCTTGAAGACGAAAAGATTGATGTGGCATTGCTTCCCATTGGCGGAAACTTTACCATGGATATAGATGATGCGGTTAAAGCCGTGGATTTTATAAAACCTAAGATGGTAATTCCCATGCATTATAATACAATGCCGCTTATAAAGGCTGACCCGGAAGAATTTAAAGAAAAGGTTAAAAATGCAACGGTAAGAATATTGACGGTTGGAGAAAGTATTAGTATTTGACGGTTAAACCCGGTTGTACCTTAGACTTACAGGAAAAATTTATAAGGATATAATGTTGACTATAGTAAAAGTCCCCTATGACCAGGGGACTTTATGCTTGGTAACAATTAACTATTGACATAAATTTCATAAAAAAATATAATTTAGTTGTTATTGCAATAAATTTACATATATTATTGTAGTAAGTTGATTAAACATATAGAAATAGGATAAATAGGAATTGCACACCTATAACGAAAAAATAAGTAAGCTATTTTGTGGGGTGGAACAATGATGGCTCTTACGAAAACGGGTATTGATATTATAGAATATGTCCCTTGGGGCACTCATATGTGTCAATTCTATTCCTCAAAAAGTGATCTTTTTGAAGGAATGGCACCTTACATAAAAGAAGGATTAGAAAGCAATGAGCTATGTGTTTGTTTCTATTCTCATGAAGTGACCTGCCAGGAAATATACGAATCCATTAAAAAAAATTCTTTAAATGATGTTGAAACATATATTGACAAGGGTCAATTAAGATTGATTTCCCATACCGAGTGGTATGAAAAGGACAGTAGTTTTGATAAATTTCATGTAAATGAAAAATGGGCTCAACTTTTAAAACATGCTTTGGATAATGGTTTCGAGGGTCTACGGGCAGTTGTGGATACAAGCTGGCTGGTAAAGCATTATTCCAGAGATTTTTTTAATTATGAGCGCAATATCAACTCATTAATATCTAAGATGCCTTTTATAGTATTGTGCCTCTACGATGTAAACACATTAAATATTATTGAATTAACGGAAGTGATAAGCAACCATGATTACATTATTGTAAAAGACAAGGGAAGACTAAGGGTTTTAAAAAATATTGAATTATTGGTTAAAAACAAGCAGTTGGAACAAGGTAAAGAAGATTACGAAAAATTACTTAGGCTTTTACCCGATGCGGTGTTCATACATAATAGACAAAGGATATTATACTGTAATGAAGCAGCAGCACGTATTGTGGGGATGGAAGATCAGGATAGCTTGTTGGGTAAACCAATTACAGACTTAATTGCAGATGATAATAAGAGCCATTACGAGGATTTTATAGAGCAAATACTTGAGCATAAAGAAACCAATGGTTTTACAAAGAGCAGATTGGTATACAAGGGTGGAGAATATAAAGATATAGAGGTGGTTGCCACTAATTATGTTTACAAAGGCTTCCCTGCGGTATTATCCGTAATCAGGGAGGCTTTGCCCTTTAATAAAACTGATGAAACTGGAGGGGATGTTAAAAGTAATATTGAATTATTAAAAGAAACCCTTGAATGTGAAAGAATGAAAACAGAATTCTTTGTTAACATTTCTCACGAATTAAGAACTCCAATAAATATTATTCTGGCAGCTCTTACGCTCATTGATATGGCAAATAAAGATATGTCCCATGATTCCAGGGTAGAAAAATACTTTAAGATGATGCGGCAGAACTGCTATCGATTGCTCAGGCTTATAAATAATGTAATAGATATCAGTAAGATTGACTCGCAGTTTTTTGAACTAAATTTAAAAAACTGCGATATTGTAAAAATCGTGGAAGATACCACTTTATCAATAGCAGATTATACTAAACAAAAGGGTATTCAATTGCAGTTTGATACAAATACGGAAGAAAAGATTATTGCATGTGATCCGGACCAAATGGAACGAATTATCTTAAACCTCTTGTCCAATGCGGTTAAATTTACGCCTGAGGGAGGAAATATATGGGTTGATATTGTTGACCTTGGGGAAACGATAACGATTATTGTCAAGGATAATGGGATAGGTATACCCCAGCACAAACAAGAAATCATTTTTAACAGGTTTCAACAACTGGATAAATCCTTTAACAGGAGATGTGTAGGGAGTGGCATAGGCTTATTCCTTGTCAAATCGCTAGTAGAAAAACATGGGGGTAAAATTACCTTAAAAAGCGAGGTGGGAAGAGGAAGTGAATTTATTCTTGAAATTCCATGTAGAACGATACCCCAACCTGAATATGAATTAGAAGAGGTTGATCATTCCGGTAGAGAAAACTATATTGAGAGGGCCGTTATTGAATTTTCAGATATTTATATGTAAAGGATTCAGTTGGATAAGTACATATCAACATAAGGTTGTAAAAGGGTTTATACATTTACATTTTTACTTATAAGCTTTATAATATACTTATACTATGGGTGACAAAGGAAAAGACAAGGAGAAAGCAAATGAAAGCATTGATTACAGGGGCGAGTTCAGGAATTGGGCGTGATATGTCCATAATACTTAGTAAAAAAGGATATGATTTAATTATTGTGGCAAGGCGTAAGGAAAGATTGGAAGAACTAAAAAGAAGCCTTTCGACCAATGTAAAGATAATTTGCCTTGACCTTTCTGAAGAGGAATCATGCTTTAAGCTATATGAGCAGGTTAAACACGAAAAAATTGATATTTTGATTAACAATGCCGGATTTGGGATATTTGGACCCTTTGATGAAGCTGATATTCAAAGGGAGTTGAAAATGATAGATGTTAATATAAGGGCCGTTCATATTTTGACCAAACTGTTTTTAAAAGATTTTAAGGCCAGAAATTCTGGGTATATACTTAACGTAGCTTCTTCCGCTGCTTTCCTGCCGGGGCCGCTGATGTCAAGCTACTATGCTTCAAAAGCCTATGTATTGAGGCTTACCGAAGCGGTTTATGAGGAGCTGCGTAGATGCGGCAGCAATGTCTATATAGGAGTCCTGTGCCCCGGTCCTGTTCGCACCGAATTTGATTCGGTTGCTAATGTAAAATTTAGCCTGAGGGGCCTTGGGAGCTATTATGTAGCCAACTATGCAATAAAAAAGATGTTTAAGCGAAAATTGATAATTGTTCCGGGAGTGTTAATGAAACTTGCCCGGTTTTTTGAAAAATTTGTGCCGGAAAAAATACTGCTTATGATTGCCTATCATATGCAAAAAAGGAAGGAAGGGGCGGTATAAATTTATGAACAATGTATTACTTGCTTTTGGCCTTACATTATTTGCCGGATTGTCAACAGGCATTGGAAGCACACTGGCTTTTTATACAAAGCAAACCAATAAAAAGTTTTTATCCTGCGCTTTAGGTTTTTCTGCAGGTGTAATGATTTATGTTTCTTTGATTGAAATTTTTGCAGAGGCAAAAAAAAGCTTAGAAACTGCATATGGTTCTCCAAAAGGATATTGGATTACAACCATTGCTTTTTTTGCAGGTGTTGCAGTTATTGCACTTATTGATAAATTTGTACCAAGTATAGAAAACCCGCACGAAATGCGTGATGTGCAGGATATGACCAGTAACAAAGAAGGCAATAATGATTTGTTGAGAATGGGCTTGTTTTCTGCTTTAGCTATAACAATTCATAATTTTCCCGAAGGTTTGGCCACCTTTGCAAGTGCTATGCAAGACCCGACTTTAGGAATCAGCATAGCAGTAGCCATTGCAATTCATAATATTCCTGAAGGTATTGCAGTTTCCGTACCCATTTATTATGCTACCCAAAACCGTGGCAAGGCATTTTTATATTCATTTCTTTCGGGATTGTCCGAACCTCTGGGTGCCGTTCTTGGCTATTTCCTTTTGAAGAGTTTTTTAAATGATGCGATGTTTGGAATAGTTTTTGCAGGTGTTGCAGGAATCATGGTTTATATTTCTCTGGACGAATTATTGCCAACAGCAGAAAAATATGGGGAGCATCATATTGCCATTTATGGGCTCATTTCCGGTATGGCGGTTATGGCGTTGAGCTTGTTGATGTTTGCTTAAGGACTAAAATATATAAAGGGGGCAAGAATTATGATTTTAGAAATTTTAAAGAAGGAAATTGATTTGGACAATTCTCCGATACTGTTTGACCAGCCGGTTACAGCAGAAAGCCTGAAAAAGGATTGGGACATCCACCATAGCGAGTGGTGGGTGGAAGATGGTTGGTTGACCGGTAAGAATCCTGGGAACCATCCTGGAATGGTCATATTAAAACAAGACTTTCCAGGCAATGTATTGGTAGAATTTGAGGCACGCACCGTATTGCCTAGCACCCGGGATATTAATTTCATGTGGAATGGAAGCTGGGATGATGTTAAAGATCAAAGGGGTATGGCTTATGTAGCCGGTTTGCAAGGTTGGTGGGGTGGGAAAGTTGGTATTGAAAAGTCCCCTGAATACAAATTGAATGCCACAACGCCATTGTTTGACTTCCAGCCCGGCAAAATATATCATATCCAAGGTGGTAGCGTAGAGGGGCATTGCTTTGTATTCGTAGATGGTAAGCTGTTGCTTGAGGTTACCGATCCTGATCCCATTGATTCACAGAAACATACCAAAGTAGGGTTTGAAGCCTATTGTAGCTTTATCCAAGTTAGAAACATACGCATTAGGAGCATTTGCTGGAAGCACAAGAAGGTTCATTATGAACCGGAGTTTTGATTTATGAATAACATCCAAGGGTGAGGATGCAATATCTTCACCCTTTTTTAATATAAAAATTTTTAGTTGTCACTATAAGGGAATAATTATATAATGGGGTTACAAGCATGGGAGGAGAGCTTATATGTTCGAAATACTGTCTTCCATATTTAAATATATATTTATAATCATTATATATCTCTTCATATTTGGGATTATACGCCTTATTTATTTAGACATACGCTCTATAAACGAACATGGTAAAAGAATAAATGAGAAGTATCCGTATTTAAAACTGATTAACCGAAGGGAAAAGTTGAATTTTAAAGTTCAGGAAAGCTATATATTGGATAGAAGCAAAATAATAGGACGTTCAAGTAAAAGTGATATTGTGATTCAAGATCCGTTTCTTTCAGCAAAACATGCATTTATAAAGGTGGAAGGCGATAAGTATATATTAGAAGACTTGGAAAGTACCAACGGAACCTATGTTAATAACAGAAGGGTTGAAAATGAACTGGTACTGTTGAAAAATGGAGATAGAATCCATATCGGCCAGCTTGATTTTTTATTTGTAAGAGAGTTGGAGTGAGGGATATAAATGGGTAAAATTTTAAATTATCACCGCCCGATAAGAATGATTCTGTTGATAAATATTATTGCATTTACACTTTTGTATTTATATAAAGAGTCCTATGATTATCACACTATTTTGTTTGGGCTGGGCGTGATTGGTCTCATTAATACGGCCTATTTCCTATTGAAGTGGGGCTCCTGTGGGGATGAATACTTGTTTTTAATTGTAGCAATGCTGGTAAGTATAGGAATAATCATGATTTACCGCCTGGATAAAAGCCTGGGTATAAAGCAGATTACCTGGTTTGTTATAGGTATTGTTTTATTCTTTTTAAGTTATTTCGTTTATCAAAAGTTCAATTTTTGGGACCGGCTTATATATGTATATATGGGATGTTCCTTCATATTATTCCTTTTAACCCTTTTATTAGGTAAAAATATTCAAGGTGCCACCAATTGGATTGTTGTAAAAGGTCAAAGTATACAGCCGTCAGAGATAATAAAAATCTTTTTTGTCTTTTTTATTGCATCTTATTACAAACATCCTGAAAAGTTGAAGATACCTCCAATCCCGGTAAACGGTAAAAAAATAAATATAGGCAGTGATATAGTTTTGTCGGCAGCGGCTTATATGTATATGGGCTTTTTGGTGCTGCAAAGGGAGTGGGGAAGCGCTGTGCTTTTTTTCATTGTGTATTTTACACTCCTTTATGTATTTGAAAACGGTAAAAAAATCTTGCTTATTAATGGTATTTTAGCTGTTTTGGGAGGTATCGGCGGTTTTTTATTTGTTCACCACATAAAGGTAAGGGTGGACGTTTGGCTAAATCCATGGAAGGATATTGCAGGAACGGGTTATCAGATTACCCAGTCATTGTTTGCCATTGGTTCAGGGGGCTTCTTCGGTAGGGGTATTGGCTTGGGAAGTCCCAAGTATATTCCAGAAGTTCAAACGGATTTTATCTTTTCTGCCATTTGTGAAGAAATGGGCATTTTTGGGGGTACAGCAGTGGTGTTCTTATTCTTTTTATTGGTATACAGGGGCTGTAAAATTGCCATGGAAGTTGAAAATGCTTTTAACAAGGCTGTAGCCCTTGGAATTACTATAATGTTTGGATTTCAAACCTTTATTATTATAGGCGGGGTAATCAAGCTTATACCAATGACAGGTATAACCCTTCCTTTTGTAAGTTATGGTGGTAGTTCATTAACCACAAGCTTTATTGCATTGGGTATTTTGCAAGCCATATCTAAGAAAGCCTATGAGGTTGAGGAGGAATTGACTGTTGCAAAAGAATAAAAAGATAATTCATATACTTGTTGTTATGAGCATTCTTTTTTTATCCATCGTGGCATATTTAACATATTTTGAGCTTTTTATGAAGGAAGAGGTTGTGGCCAACAGCTATAACCAAAGGCTTCGGGAACAGGATGAAAATGTAATAAGAGGGACAATTTATGACAGGAACATGATTGTTTTAGCTGAAAGCAGGCTGGAAGGGGAAAATCAGGAAAGGATATACCCATACAAAAATTTGTACAGCCACATTATAGGTTATAGTTCATTGGTATATGGTAAGTCTTTCATAGAGGCAAGGTATAATCAGCACCTGATAGGTGCCACAGGATTGAGCAGCGTTTTTAATCTGGGAAACCAGTTAACCGGTACGGCGAAAAAAGGAAATGATGTACATCTTACAATAGACCATCCACTACAAGTTAAGGCGGAAAAGCTAATAGCAGGGAAAAAAGGAGCCATTGTTGTAATGAATCCTGCAACCGGTGAAATACTGGCGATGGTAAGCAAGCCCGACTATAATCCGGAAAGTGAGGCTCTTGAGCAGAATTGGAAACAAACGGTGGAATCAAAGGAATATCCTCTCTTAGCCAGGGCCACCCAGGGAATGTATGTGCCCGGCTCAACCTATAAGACCGTTATAAGTGCAGCTGCAATTGAAAAGGGTATGGAGGACAGGGTTTTTGATGATAAAGGAGTAATTGTAATTGATGGAAAAGAAATCAGAAACATGAATAGCACGGCTTATGGGCGCATCAGTTTGGGGCGGGCATTGGCCGTATCCAGCAATACGGTGTTTTCCCGGATTGGAGTGGAGCTTGGGGAAGAAAGTTTAAAAAATATTGCTGAAAGGTTTGGATTTAATAAAAAGATTCCCTTTGACATCCCTGTAAGCCAGAGTGTTTTTCCCTATGATAAAATGAGTAAAACTGATATGGCAGCGGTGGGAATGGGGCAGGGTAAACTTTTGGTAACACCTCTTCACATGGCTATGATTGCATCAAGCATTGCCAATGATGGAGTTATGATGAAACCAATACTGGTCAGCAGCATTACTTCTCCGTTAGGCAATGTGATATACACTAATAAACCGGAAGAGCTGTATCGGACCATGAGTTATGAGACATCCCGAAAGCTCACCGAAATGATGCTGGAGGCAGTTAACAATGGTACTGGGGTAAATGCCCGGATCAGTGGGATAAATGTTGCTGGCAAGACCGGTACGGCGGAAAATGAACGCACTGTGAAGGGGGACGGCAGTGAACATGCTTGGTTCATAGGATTTGCACCTGTTGAAGAGCCCCAGGTTGCAGTAGCTGTGATCATTGAATACAGTGGTTCTTCCGGCGGAAAAGAAGCTGCGCCGATTGCACGGGAATTGATTAAAGAGTGGTTGTCAAAAAACAAATAAGGAGTGAAGCGTTATGGACAAAAGAGTACCTCTTGATGAATTGAACATGCGCATGGCTCGTTTTAGGTCTAAAATGGACGAAGCAAACCCGGGTTGGAGTATTGCCGTTGTTTTCAGTAAAGTAAACCAATACTATTTTACCGGTACCATGCAGGAAGGAATGCTGATAATTCCACGGGAGGATGAAGCGGTGTATTGGGTACGCCGCAGCTATGAGCGCGCATTGGACGAATCTTTTTTTCCAAATATTAAGCCAATGAATAGCTTTCGGGATGCCAAAGATTCCATTAAAAGGATTCCCGACACGGTATATATGGAAACGGAAGTGGTGTCCCTTGCATTATATAATAGGTTTCAAAAGTACTTTCCTTTTTCAAATGTTCGCTCAATGGATGCTCAAATTGCCGAGGTAAGGGCAGTAAAAAGTGCTTATGAATTATCTTTTATGAGGCAGGCGGGGGATATACACAGGAGAGTATTGGAAGATGAAGTGCCAAAGATGCTAAAAGAAGGGATGAGCGAATTGGAACTTGCCCTTAAGCTGTATTCTAAACTGGTGGAAGAAGGGCATCACGGGGTAGCCCGTTTTGGAATGTTTGATACTGAAATAGTTTTAGGTCATGTTTGTTTTGGTGAAGGCTCTATTTATCCCAGTTATTTTAACGGGGCCAGCGGTAATTACGGGATGAGTCCGGCAATGCCCATATTGGGCAGCCGTGAACGCAAATTAAAATCCGGTGATCTGGTGTATATTGATGTTGGATGTGGGGTGCATGGGTATCACACAGATAAAACAATGACATATATGTTTGGAAAGCCGCTTCCCAGGGAAGCCATAGAAGAACATAAAAGATGTGTTGCCATACAAAATGAGATTGCAAGTATGCTAAAACCCGGTGCTATTCCTGCACAAATTTATAAAACAATTATGGACAAGCTGGATGCAGAATTTCATAAAAATTTTATGGGTTTTGGAAAGCACAAGGTTAAATTTCTTGGCCATGGCATTGGCCTGGTAGTTGATGAATGGCCTGTGATTGCGGAAGGATTTTTACAGCCGTTGCAGGAAGGAATGGTAATGGCCGTTGAACCCAAGAAAGGTATAGAAAACATTGGCATGGTGGGAGTTGAAGAGACCTTTGAGATTACTCCCGAAGGGGGACATAGTATTACAGGTAAAAAAGCGGGCCTGATACCTGTATATTAATATAAATTTATTGCAAAACCGTGGGATTATGTTGCGGTTTTGTATTTTTTTTGCATATATTTTTAGAGTATTTTGTAATTTTTTAATATGGTATATTTTATGGTGTTTTGTAATTTTGTGCTATTTGCCCTATGATATAACCTATGATATAATAAGTATGAAATGTAACATAATCCCAATAATATAATAAACATAAATTTATAGAAGGAGTGATTTAATGAAAAGGATTAGTGTTTTGGTTCTGTCATTAGTGGTGCTCCTTACAAGTGTTTTTCCTGCATTTACTGTGCAGGCAACGGGAACAGGGCCGGAATCAGCACAATTGCTGGTTTATGCAGCAACTGAGCCTATTTATAAAGATGAAAGTTACTCCTATGCGGAACGGGCTGCCGATTTGGTTGCACGTATGACGCTGGAAGAGAAGGCTTCCCAGGCTGCCGGCTACAATTCCAGTGCAATTCCCAGACTTGGTATTGCAAGCTATATGTGGTGGAACGAAGCGCTCCATGGCTATTCCCAGGAGGGCTGGTTCGGTTTTGTAACGGATGGTGCATCATACCCGTCCAGTTATTCAATAGGTGCGTCATGGGATCCTGACCTTTATTATGAGGAAGCTTTGGAGATAGGTAGAGAGATCCGCGAGCGCGTTAAAGGAAACAAGTATAATCTTACGTTTTTCTCACCTACGGTAAACTTGGCACGTGACCCAAGATGGGGTCGTAACGACGAAAGCTATGGTGAAGATCCTTTCCTAACCGGTAAATTGGCTGCAGCTTTCGTTAAAGGTGTCGAGGGTAAGAGAAAAGACGGTAGTTACATAGTGAATAATGCCAATAACGAAGGTATTAAGCAGGCTGTTACCACGCTCAAGCACTATACCGCTAATAACAGTGAGAAAAACCGATATACGAGCGGTGCCGACAATGTAACCCTCCGCGAAATGCGCGAGTACTATACCCGTCCGTATAATATCGTTATTAATGATGCCGACGTTTCTTCGGTTATGATGGCTTACAGCAGTGTGAACGGTATCCCTGTTTCTTATAGCAGCTACTATATGGATACACTCCTTCGCCAGACATTTGGTTTTTCCGGTTACATCGTATCGGACTGCGATTCGGTTGCTACTTCATATAATCGTAATATCCATAACACCAACCCGCATACCGGAAAGCGTTATACTCTTGGCGAAGCGTATGCAAACGCTATGGCTTCCGGTTTGGACCTCCAGTGTAATGCCGGAGAAACGGATGGGCTTGGCAGTTATGCTTCCAATTATAAGAAGATGCTTAAGGATGAAAATGGCAATTCTATCGTGACCGATAAGGGTTATTTTACAGAGCAGCAACTGGAATACTCTGTTTTCCGCTTGATGACAAAACGTATGCAATTGGGTGAATTTGATAAGGAAAATCCTTATGTAACCGAGGGTGCAAAACGTTTAGCAAACGGTATAGCAGGCGAATACGTAAACGGAGTAATGGGACAAACTCAAAAGCGTATCGAACTGGCTGACGAGCTTTCCCGTGCCACTGTGGTGCTGTTAAAAAATGAAAACAAAGCACTTCCGATCACTGCCGATGAGATCAATAGAAGTACTGGTAAATACAAGGTTCGTATTATAGGACCTGTGGGTCAGAGCAACTTCCGCGGGGGCTATTCTTCATGGCTGACCAACGAAGCAAACCTGGTTACAATAGAACAAGCAATAAAGAAAGCGTTTAATGATCCCGAAACCTATGATCAAGCAACGCGCGATAAGTTGGATATTTCCTACCACTACGGTTTCAGCTCTCCGGTTAACAGAAGCAGCTTCACCGGGCTGAGAAGCGAGGATATCAACCTGAGTGATGTGGAAGAGAATGTGGATTTGGCAATCGTTGTGGTTGGTCAGGGTAGCGGTGATTCCCGTGAAGACGGTGACCGTACCGATCTGCGTCTGGCACAGGCACAAATTGACCTGATCAAACAAGTAAAGGCCAAGAACCCCAAGAAGCTGATCCTGGTCATGGAGACCTATGGACCGGTAAACATGGTTGATGATATTGTAAACAACGCAGATGCTATTCTGTGGTCCAGCTTTAACGGTTTCAGAAAGGGTACCGGTTTTGGTGAGTCCATCACAGGTAAGAACAATCCTTCCGGTCGTACCAATGCTACCTGGTTGAAGGATATGGTTAATGATACCCCGGGATTCTTTGATTACAGCCTGTATCCTTCCAACGGCAAAGGCGGCCGAACCTATATGTACAACGTTGAAAACGTTATTTATCCGTTTGGTTATGGTTTGAGCTATGCAGACGTGGAATACTCGCCGACAAAAGAAGGCGGATCAACCCTTGGCGCTGAAACTCCTGGTTCCCTGGTTATCGGAACAAGCAGCAATCCTATAACCAAAGACAGCGTAATCAATGTAACGTTCAAGATTACCAATACCAACAATACTGCCGGTAAGCAAGTACCACAAGTATATGTTGTCTCGCCCGGAGCAGGAACGGATCCCAAGATTCCGCTGAAACGCCTGGTCGGTTTTGACAAAGTATTTATACCTGCAGGTGGAAGCGAGACAGTTACCATCCCTGTAAAAGTTACGGATTTTGCATTCTTCAATGAAGAAAAGGATTGCTATGAACTTCCTACAGGAGAATGGAAGATATGGGTTGCTCGTTGCAGTGCGTTTGGTGAAGACGATCTGTGCGAGAGCTTTACAGTTGAAAATGGTAGTATTCGCGAAGATCCCAAGGTCGTTACCGTTAAGCCTACCCAGTATGGAGACGGTCCTAGCAATGGTGTAAGCGAACGCGTCATATTCACGCTCAGCGACGATCCGGCTAAGAATGTTATATATCCGAATGTTGCGGTTACCATGGCAAACGAAAAACTGTACGGTACGCGTGTGATAAACAACGTACCCGGTAAGGACATAGGAGTGGATCCGCAAAGGGTTAAAGAGGTTACCGAAGCTACCGACGAAAAGTGGACTGTGCCGGATACTGCTGCCGGTGTAGAACGTTTGGATGCCGGCAAGACTGCCGAACAGCTTCCAAGAATTGGCACGAAGTACACTTTGCCGGATACTTATAAGGTTACTTATGCGTCCAACCGTCCTTGGGTTGTGCAGGTTGGAAATGAAACTCGTCCCAATGTATTTGCTGATGGCCAGATCGTCATGAAAGCGCCCGGTGTGGCAACCATCACGGTTAAGGTTACGGCTCCCAGCGGCGAGGAAGCTACTACAGATTTTGTAGTATGCGTAAAGAACCAACCTCTTATCACAGAGATAACGCTGGGTGGTAATCCTATTGCTGATTTCGATCCACGTACCCTTGAATACAATTGTATTGTTCCCGATGGTGTGGATATTACAAGTGATACCCTTGCAGTCAAGGCAACTGCCGTTCCTGGTGCTACCGTGGAATATTCTACCACTGATGACGGTTCCGGTACTATCGGATACAAAGCAGATACAAGCGGCAAAGGGGTAAAACCGACGTCTATACCTGGGGACGTTTATATAAAGATATCAGCTGAAGGTGTCGCAGACCAGATTTACAGAGTGCATTTTGAAGAACAAATATCGCCAACCACCTTTATCAATGGAACCATTGACGACAATTGGACTATTGTAAATGAAGATGCTTCACAATACGAAGTAGTGAGAGGCTATGGTCTCAAACTGCCCACACTGCCGGACAATATCTCTACCAGCAATACTTTTAAGAACCTCTTCCTGAGACCGGCAGCCGGCGACTGGACCATTGTGGCTAAGGTTTACTTCCCAGTTCGTCCCACCCAGGCAACACAGCAGGTTAAGCTGTTTGCATGGCAGGATTCGGCCAACTATATCAGTGTTGGTTTGCAATCTGGATTCAGTTTCTTTGGCCCGGCAGGTCTGACTATGTCCATGGCACCTATAATTGGAGGTGCTTCGAACGGTAGTATCAGCTGTAGCACAGGATTTTCCACTTCTCCGGATCCGCTGGTAATATACTATAAACTGCAACGTGAGGGACTGAAATTTACCGCATGGTTCTCTACCGACGGTATTAACTACACGCGGGTACAAAGCGCGGACGGACGCCGTGCCAGTGAATCCAGCTTCCTGAAGGATGTGCAGCTAGGTTTGTTTGCTACCAAAGCCAGCACGACATCGCCGACCATCGATACCTATTGTGAATTTATTGATGTTACTAGCCTGAACGGTCAGGAGCTTAAGACGGACCAGGAAGTGCTGAACGATGCATTTAAGAATGTAGTGGAATATCTGAAGGAAGAAATTCCTAGCGAAGTATATACCGATATTAAGCTACTCGTTCCGTACGATTACACGGTTACCTTTGATGCGGATGCGTATATAAATCCGAATGGTACAATAAATCCGCCAGAGGAAGACCAGATGGTCAATTTAAAGGTAAAAGTCAGCCATCCAATAGCACAGATAGACGGCAAGAACGAAGTGACTGTATTTGACGGCAAAGTCAAGGTAAAGGCTGCCGGTAGTCAGACCGAGTACGGTGTCTCCAAGGAAAGCCTGAACATCCAGAAAGGTCAGACAGAAAGCTTTTATCTGACACTGGGCTCAATGGCAGCAAGGGCTACCATTGAAGTTGCCGATGAGGGAATTGCCACTGTAAATACATCCAGTGTTACAAGGGATCAGGGTATAACGGTATCTGCCAAGGCAAAAGGTAGCACGGATATTATTGTTACCTGGTATGACAGCAGTGGTGCTGTACTGGGCAGCAAGACGATTTCAGTAGTTGTCACCGATTCGACGCAGCAGCCGAGTTACGATGTATCTACCAAATTTAATATAGATAAGCTGGAGGCAAATAAACTGCTGGTAGCTGATGTTACAGTAACAAATAATATGAGCGAATCGGAAAATGTACTGGTAATTACAGCTTTATACGATAAAAATAACAGAATGATAAACGTATCCTATCTGTCAAAGAATATTGAGGTAGGAGCTACTGAAAAGCTTAGTAGCGGATTTAAGCTGCCTGACGTTATTGACGGTCACATAGCCAGAGTATTCGTATGGGAAGGAAGTAGCCTGTCAGAAACAAATATGGTACCTATTTCAAACGTGGTATCATTGCAATAGCATGGCCAATATTTAAGCCATAAATCTATATAACCCCCCATGGATGCATATCCATGGGGGGTTAAGCATTAATCTTGCAGAATTAAAAGCCTGCAATATTACAGTTCCTTATAATGGTTTCAATTATTTCCGGTTTGTTCATTGTATAGAAATGAATACCTTCTACACCCTGTTCCAGCAAATCCAATGTTTGTTCTGAGGCGTATTCAATTCCTGCCTTTACAAATTCATCGGGATTATCTGCATATTTTGAAAACAAATGGGCCAGCTTGGTAGGAATGGAGGCACCGCAAAGAGTAGTGATGCGTTTAATTTGGTTTATGTTAAACACAGGCATGATTCCTGCGGAAACAGGTATGTTGATACCTGCATTCCTTGCCCTTTCCAAAAAGTTATAAAACAATGTATTATCAAAGAAAAGTTGTGTAATTAGGAAATCTACTCCTGCGTCCACCTTTTGTTTTAGAAATTCAATATCCTTAATAAGGTTTTCACTCTGTACATGTCCTTCGGGATAGGCTGCAGCTGCAATACAAAAGCTGCCCTTTTCTATTATGTGTTGTATAAGGTCAATGGCGTACTTGTATTTTTTAAAAGCTTCCTTTGGATCATAGCCTTTTGGCACATCGCCCCGCAGGGCAAGTATGTTTTGTATGTTGTTTTGTTTCAAGTATTCGAGGATGTCATCAATATCATTGCGGGAAGAGCATACGCAGGTTAGGTGAGATAAACATTCTATACCGTATGAGTTTTTTATCTTAGAGGCTATGATTTCCGTCCTGTCCCTGTTGCTGCCTCCGGCACCGTAAGTAACACTTATAAAATCGGGATTAAATTTTTTTAGGTGTTCAAGAGTTTTGAAAATGGTTTCAACAGGGTAGTCCGGTTTTGGAGGAAAGATTTCAAAGGACACAACCGGCTTTTTTTTACAAAATAAATCTGCAATATACAACAAAATACCCCCTTTACAGATATGCTTGTAAATATTGATGCTATGATATAATATTTTTCTTTCTTAAGTCAACAATATTTTTTTATTTTCTTA
>JAAYHJ010000058.1 GCA_012735465.1 Clostridiaceae bacterium | reverse complement strand
TGTCAAAAACATTTGTACCTATCAAATCGGAAGGCATCATATCCGGTGTAAACTGGACGCGGCGAAAATCCACATCGGCAACCGCCGCTAAGGTTCGGGCTGCCAGGGTTTTACCAAGCCCGGGCACGCCTTCAATCAATACATGTCCGCCGGTAAACAAGCAAACAAGCAAAAGATTTAAAAACTCTTCCTGTCCAAGCAGTACACGTCCTACTTCTTCCTTAATTTGCTGAGTTACAGCTGCAGTGATCATCTGTTGGCTCATTTTTTATCTCCTCTCAAACTATACGAACAATCCAGCATATTATTGTTTTTTACCTAAAAATAAAGATACAGACAGTATTATAACATTTATTAGTGAAAATTGCCATAGACTCACAAAACTGACATAGATATCGCATCAGGTTTCCGGAAAAATAATATCCTTCCTGAATATATATTTCATTTCCATTTCAGTTTAATGGCACACATGGAAATATGTCTATCAGCAATAAAAGCTGACCGGAAACACGCGCAATGTAAATAATGGTAGTGTCCGGCCAGTTTTTAAAAATTAAATATTATTTTACAAACATGAATCTCTATCACAATTAGGATGAAATGCAAAATTACACATTAAATATCATTTAAAAAATATTATATAAAGACTGTCTTAATGAATCCTTATACTTTCTGGAAATAGGAATACATGCACCGTTATTCAAGAAAACAAGCATCTCGGAAAAATCTACTCTCTCTACTTTTGTGATATTAATGATAAACCCCTTATGGCAACGGACAAAGATGCTTCCATTAAGTTCCTTTCCGATAGTCTCGAGGCTATCATAATACCCGATCCTTTGAGTATCGGTATTAATAATTATCTTTTTTTGTGCAGCTTCAAAGTAATATATGCTCTTTTGAGGAATCTTATAAAACCTTGGACCAATAGTAATACTGTAGCACTCTTCTTTTTGTAAACTGTTAATATGATCACAATAAGCATCCAGAAAGACAGACAGCATATCGTCTATATTAATAGGCTTGTTTAGAAAACCTGAAGGCCTTATCAGTCCTTCAAACACCGTAGGCATAAGCTCAACATGTCTTGTGGCAAATACTATGTAGCAATCGCGGTCATGCTCCCTAATTTTTTTTGCTATATCAACCCCTTTGACACCTATATCATAAATCAATGACAGCAACACAAAAAAAATACCTTCTTTTTCTCTAATAAGGCTAACTACCTCATTGGGATTGGTAGTAGACAATAAGACCTCTGCATCAAGGTTGTATCTCTCTATAGCCCCTTTGATTGCAGCTGTACAAGAATTAACATACTCTTTTTCATTATCACAAATGATTATTTCAAGCAAGTCTCATCACCACATCCAATTATTAAAAAAAAGGAGGATAAATGTAAGATAAACTATAATATGTTAACAACCTCCTTAAATACAAATATTAACTTAACTTTAGTTTATTAATAAAATTATATAATTTTTTACCACATCTTACAATGATTTTTTGGAAAAAATCCATAAAACAGCGGTTCAGTCTCTCGACTAAACCGCTGCATCATTGCTATTTATTCATTTTCGACTGTAAACATATTATAGAATATTTGTGCAAGTTCAGCTCTTGTTGCCTTGCCTTGTGGAACAAAAGAATTATTGTCTTTTCCTTTAACCCATTTTTTAATTGTTCCGAACATAACACCTTCTATCGCCCAACTGGAAATACTGTCTTTATCCGCATATGGTAAATTAATTTCCCATTCCTCTATTGACTCTCTGCTGATAGATTTTACATAGTTATAAATCAGCGTGACCATCTGCTCTCTTGTGATTTCCTGTTCCGGCGCAAACATATTATCACCAACACCATTGGAAATACCGAGCTGTTTTGCCGCTGCAAGATAGCCTGTGTACCATGTATCACCGGCATCCGAGAAATTATCACCAGTCCTTTCCTCAATACCATAAGCTCTACAAAGCATAGTGATAAACTGTGCTCTTGTCACCTTTCCTTGCGGATCGAATAATGTTGCGGATATCCCCTGAGTTATTCCTTTTTGTGCAACAAACTGCACTGCGTCATAGAACCAATCGGAATCCTTTACATCTGTAAATCGATTCACCCATTCATCCGTCTTTGTTGGCTCATCTATCCATTTAGCATAGAGAGTTATGTTAGCTGTTATCAGCGTATTAAAATCATATTCTTTTGTCAATTCCTTATCCAAATACCAGCCAGCGAAAGTAAAACCGTGCTTGGTGGGAGCGTCTGGTTGAACAGCTTTTTCATTTTGTGCTACGTACTGATTAGCAATTTTACTTCCACCATTGGTTTCAAATTTTACAGTGTAGGTGGTTGTACCACCGCCGCCACCACCGCCGCCAGTTGACTCAAAATTGGCAGTTATGGTAGTATCGTTTGATGGCATGGTAAATGTGGTTGAGGCACTGTTTGCATCCGCAAATGTTCCTCCATTTGATGATGTCCAGTTCTTGAATACATATCCACTATTTGCTTTTGCAGAAATCTCGATGCTCTCGCCGGCAAGATATTTTCCTTCCGAACCTTTTGTAATTGTTCCGCCAGTACCCGCCTTTATTGTCAACTGATATTTTGCAACGTCGCTTACGGTTACAATAGCTTCATCAATAAATTCTCCGTCATAGCTTTTTGCTATTACTTTTGTTTTTCCGGCACTTCTTGCGGTAATTACACCTTCGCTATCAATATGCGCAATATCGGCATTTTCCACTTCCCACATAACACCTTTATTTGTAGCATTTTGCGGATAAATAGTAGCGGAAAGTTGCATACTCTCATATATTTCGCCATTTATGGTAAGTTCCACGGTTTTTCTGCTGAGGGATATTCCAGTGACAGGTACTATAACAATTTCTTCTATTTGTTCCGTCCCAATATTTTCCTCTGCAATAGGATAAACAATAATCACATCGCTGATATCGCTGTTTAAATTTGGTTCAAGGGTATCTATCTTAAAAAAGTATGATTTTTTATCATCACCCCTGAAATCTACTTTCGTTATATCAATGGTGTAAATATAAATATAATCTTGCTCATTGCTTAACACACCAAGATTTTTTACATCCAATACAATGCCATCCAACGAATCTTCAATAACACTAATTGCAACGTTGGCCGGTGTTTTTGATTCATTCTTTATATGGGCGTTTACAACTATAGTATTCTGATCTATCTGATATCTTGACAATGATACTGAAACATCAACAAGTCCTATTTTAATAATTGCACTATTGTCAGTTAAGTTACTCTCATCTTCCGATTCAACATATATGGCTACATCTGTAACAGTATCTATATTAGAGACATCAATATTTTCTGTAAAATTGACTGTTGCTCCCGGTTCAATTTTGCAAGTAACAAATTTATCAACATAAGTGTGGTCACCTGTATAAATTTTCAAATGCACTCTCTCAACAGTATTTTCACCCAAATTTTTAACCGAATAATTAATAGGCAAAGAATTACCGTTTTTATCACGTTCGTTAGCGTATGCTGATTCTAACGAAATATCCGTTTTAGTGTTGATGTTTGCAAACATAAGCGAGTACCTATCACTGTCTTTTTTCAGGTTATTCATAACGACCTGCCAATTACCGTTATCAAGCAAAGAAACGTCCATATACTGAATGATATTATCATCAAGTGTCAACAATGTAATCGGAGCACTCCAGCTATTTCCTGATAATATAGATGCTTTTAAACTATAAATATTATCTGTTACATCTACCCACACAATAGCGGATTTATCTTTATTGTTGACAAGTTTATAAGAGGAAGAAATAACCTTTTCAAAGCCGGCAGTAATTTCCGTTGTTAAGTTTTTCACCGGATCATATTCGTAAATAGCACCCTCTAATTGCCAATAAAATTTTCCATTGTTAAATTTAGGCGCACTGGCGGTAACAGAATTTTGTACATTCTTTGTCTCATCATCACTTATGTAAATAACGGCCGCGGTTTCTACATCAAATCCGGTCAGAGCTATTGCAGCCAACTTATTATTTATAAATCCAGCCGATATATCTGAAATATAATCCGTTGTTTCATACACCTTAACCGGGGTGCTAAAATTTCCATTTACTAAAGATGATTTCATTATTGAATACTTCCCTGAAGTTCCAAATGGATCACTTTCACTATTGCTTACCCAAACAACAGAAACTTCACTACCATTTACCGCTACTGTTGGATACATATCTAAAACAGTATTGTTGGTAATAAACCTTTGCTGCTCAAAAGAATTATTATTCTTGTTCCATTTTGCATAGCAAATCTCTGCGTTCCTTGCTGTTTCTGCTAATAATTCTTCTGGCGTAACTTTGGTTACTTTGCTATTTTGTTTTTGCCAAACAACGTACAGCTCATCATTTACTACGATTTGATCGAAGAATAAATCGGCGGTATCACTTGCCCATACTGGTTTCGGCTCACTCCATACATTGTTTTCGTAAACAGAATACATAAGTACCGTATTATCCCCTGTAGCTCTTGAGGGATCATCTGCATGGAAAAGCATCACTAATTTATCCCCTACCTTGGACATTTGTGGAATTGAGTTTGGCATAATCCAATCTTGCAAGGAGGTAATATCTGCCTCATCGACTATACCAAATAGCATTGCGTTTCCACCGCCGTTCCACGCAGTCGTTTTTTGGTTGTAATCACGTGATATTATTGATAATTCGGGTTATAGATATTCATATTCATCGCCAAATAAGGAAAGTGCTTTTGCTTTATTGGCGGTCGGCCAAAGCTGCCAAGTTCCTTTGGCAAATTTCCATTGAAAATCCACAACAAAAAGTATTTTAATATTAACTGCACCATATGCTTCTATTGTTCCCTCCCAGTCGGGAGCGATTCCCATTTCCAATTCTGCTCCGCCTTCAACACCAACGGTTGCAACACCGTGAACGCCAACACCGCCACCTACCGCTAACTTTGGAAGAGTTATTTTTATTGAGCCTCCTAATTTAAATCCTAAACCCTCATCTGCTGTATAAAAAGTAAAATCGCCTTGGAATTTGGCTCCAACCCCTACCTTAAGTTCAAAATATACAGGAACAGGGCCAGCGGCAAATGTCCTTCCGAACTTGTACTCCGCTCCTCCGTCAACAACGAGCCCACCGCTTCCAGATACAATATTGCCATTTTTATCAAGCTTTACCTCAATAAATCCGCATACTTGTACCTCAAAAGAAACACCGCTTTTCCATGGGGTCTTCGCTAATTTATCCCTTCGCTCATTAAATAGTTTAGTTCTATCACTAAGAAGCTCTTTTGCATTTTGAATGTCCTTTTTTAAATTGCTCCATTCTTTTTTATCATCTTCGCTTCTACCATTCAAAAGGCCCTTAGTGTATTCACCTGAAATAAAGCCAACAACGCCCTTGATTGTATATCCGTCAGCGTCCTCCGATACACTTATCTCAACGGGAACTTCCGCACCCTCTATAGATAAATCAAGAGGGAATAATTTTTTGAAATCATCATTAGGGACGTTTGCATTGATGTCTCCGCCTAGCTTTATCTTACTGACATTATTAATGTTATACGCATTCTTGAATTGGTTTGAAACATTATTCTTTTTACTGATTGTAAGATTAATAACGATAGGTTCTGATTCAATGCCGTTATTTGAAACCATTTTTAATTTTACTGGTACCTCAGGATTTAATAATTTGCCTGGTGCAAACGAAAAATTACCATCAGCACTTGAAATTGATTTCCCGGCTGCACCCCCGGCTATGCTGTCTTGATAAATAATATATCTGCCGGGCGAATGTTCCCTCCAAACCCCTTCCACTTTTAAATTGAGCATGGTGGAATCACCTTCGGTAAACTGCCTTGTTTGAGTTCTTAAGTCGTAATACATTTTAGTATCAGCAACCATGGATATGTATGGTTTCCCGTCATTCTTATCCTTCTCCATAAATATCATACGGGAGGTTCTTGGTTGTAAATTATAGTACTGCTTGTTGGTTCTGTATCCATCAGCAGTGACTGTTACTGTATTAACACCAAAAGCATCGTTATATGTAATCATTCCATTAGCATCGGTAGTATATTTTTTTCTCCGATTGATACAGTTGCATTTTCTATCGGAGCATTATTGGGAGCATGCTTATTACCCACTACAATGTAATGAGCATTTTTGTTCATATAATATTGTTTTAGTTCTTTCAAATCCACTACGTCAATGCTACTTACGCGGATAGCATAGCGGAACATATCGTCCATTGCTTTCCGAGCAAAATAACCAATATACCCATATGAACCATTTCTCCCTGCCCTATCATATGTAAATTCCCAAGTAAGCCCTGATGCTATAACTCGACCTTTTCCAAGCGGATATTCAACTAATGTTGGACGATTTGTGTCATTTTCTCTCAAAATTATTTTGCTACCCGCCGGTAATGATTCTTCGTCAAAAGAAACATGGCTGCAATATGATCCTGTTAAATCTTCATCCAACAAAGCTATGTTATCAGACAGTACTCCTGTCACAATAGGGTGATTATAATCTGCAATATGATTCCTTACAACATAGTGTGTTTTTTTACTTACATTACCTGGCAACTTCTCAATCAAAGATCCTTCTGACCAACCAGCATCACAAGCTCCAAAAACAATAACACCGCCTATACTTGCAAACAACTCCATGTATTCTTTAAATTCCCTATAATTTTCATATGTGGAAAACGGTTGGTCATTCGCAAAAACAATTACTCCATACTCGGATAAATCTACAGATAAAAACTGGGATGTTGTAACCTTCTGATATTGAGTTATTGACCCTAATACCACTTGATTTGCTGTTGAATCCCACGGAAGAACATCTTCCACCAATAAAACCTTTTTTGAAGATTCTTCAGCAAATAGTCGAACAGTTGGTTCAATAACCGTGTTTTTAGGAACATATCCATCCGGTGCTTCATTTGTTGCTGCCGATTAAACATCTGTTTGGAATGCTTCGGCAATAATATCATCAAGCTGCCGTGATTCTAAACCAATCACGTCTTCATAAAAAAAATTTGTGTTTGCAAAAACAGCTGGTGGCACCAATGTTAACAACATACACAAAATTAAAATTGTTGACATTATGCGTTCTACTCTAACTCTCATTTTAATCAACACTCCTTTTAAGCATGTATTTATGTTGCTTATAATTAAAATGATTTTTTTATTAACGCTTCTGGATTCTTGTTAAACAAATTTTCCATTTCCTCGCTATAACCGTAAGAAATGTTGGGCAGTTTATTTTTACAAGCTGCGATAATTTTAGCGCAAGATAAAAAGCAATAGTTATTAAAAACACTTCCATCCCGGAAACCAATAATCAGCATATCTTTACCATTGTCAAATGTAACTCCCTGAGGCATTTTGGAATACATCCAAACTACTTCCTCTGTCTTCCTTATTGTCGACCCATTTCTTGAAATAAATATGAACCAAGCACGAGTAACAAATAAATGGAGTTTATAATTCTTATCTTCAAACTTCACAAGAAGATTATGATTTATTTCGTAATCAATGGATGAAATAAAATCATTTTCGTATCCTCTTTTCCGTAAATCCTGCCAAACCTTGCTCCTTTTTATATCTAAACTGTCCATTATTTTCCTTGCTAAAAATATAGAAATAGTTATAGAAATTACGGCAACCAAAGCTAGAATGATAATCCATTGAACTTTCGTATAACTTTTTGCTGCAGGACTAAAAATCAAGCAACAAAAAATGGCCACCACCGCTATCAATATACCTGCCAGTATAAAAACAACACTAATATTGCTTTCCCTTATGGCTTTCTGTATTGCTTCTATAATAATTCGCCCCCATCCTGTAGTAAAATATGGCAATAAAAAACTAATACCACAGCTGGACTTAAACTAAGAAATAATTAGCAGATAGCTTATGATGTATTTTCAAATTTTAAGCACAACCATATCATTTATGTCACCACCTTCCAAATTGAATTGATATTTTACTTCATATTGGAAATAACAATCAAATTTTCATGCTTACTACAAACCTTTATAATAACTTTCAAGGCATCTATATCGCTGGTTTTGAAATCTCCGACTCCAAATTTTTCCTATTCATTATGTGTATACATAATTAATCTTGTTTCATCATATTAAACCGTTCTACATTTTTCAATTATTCCTGACAAAATGCATATTTCATTGGATGAACGGCAAAACCGCAACAAGGGCAGTTGTTATAGGCCAAAAAAAACATCCCTACTAACATGACCAGTCGAGGTGATCCTTAGCAATAACCTTTTCCATTATTTACAAATGTTTCTCTTAACTTATCTATCTTCCTAAAAGCATCAATCATATTTTCTTTAGACAAGGCCTCTCCTTTTTTAATGCTTTCTGTATATTCATGTACCTCCCTTAATTCATCAAGATTGCCAAGTTCATACTGCATCCAAAGTTCTTCCAACAATTCGGCATTTCCGCTTATATCCCTTTTAAAATAACCGGACGCCTCTTTTTCAAACTGCCTGTAATACAGCATTAATGCATCCTGCCTGAGGTCCGCCCTCTCCATAAGCGCTGCCAGTGCCAGCACATCTTCATTTTCTTTTCTTAATGCTTCTTCCTCATAAACCACGGGAAGCCCCAGCCTTTTCCCTACAAAGAAAACATATAGGATTATTCCCAGCAGTATTTGAATAAGGATAAATCTTTCGGTCCAGTTTAAAAGGCTAATAGGGGAATTGCTCCACACCCCGGACAATTTTAATCTGCCTTCATCCAAAAAAGAATAAAAATATATGGGTACATCATGATACTCCCACAGGCAATTTATTATCCTGGTTGCATTCCCTTTTTTCCTCATTCCTGCATTGGTAAAAAAATTTAAATCAGGAATCAATCTAAAATTCCCCCTGCCATAGGGTATGTCGTAAAATATACCCTCATGGTCTTCAGGCCATTTGAAGGTCTCCGGTATGCTTTTTTCCTGCATATCATCCGGGTCATCTAAAAACTTAAAAAAGCGGTTGTAATTGCCTACTATAATCAATGTATTGCCGCGGCTTACCCATTCTTTAAAGGGCATAATTTTTTCGTCATGAGCCATGCCCATTTGCGGCTCAAATAAAATAACCACACCTTTATAATGTGAAATATCACCGCTTACGGATGATACATTAAAATCCAGCTCTTCCAGCAAAAGATACAGGCCTTTTACTCCCAAGGGTTGTGCACTTTTTGTCGAAAGAATAAGCAAATCGTCCTGAAAAGAAAAAATATACAGCATAAAACTGCCTGTAATGATTAAGGCAATAATTATAAAAAGTATCCACAACTCTTTATTTTTATGAATGCTGACCATCTCCCTTGTTCCCAGTCTTGTATATACTGGCATAAATCCGGCCGACGGCATCCGACCAATACAAATAATCTTCCCTGGTTGCCTGCCTACCCCCATATCGAATACTGTTAAACCTTCTCACCAAGTCTTCAAACAGCCCCAACAGCTCAAAACGATTTTTCTTCAGTTCATTAAAATACTGGCGATTTGTTTTTGACTCATGTAATACAATATAGGACTGAATGTGAAGGGATAATAAGACGCCCAGGAAAAGCCATTTGATGGCCCCTACGTAGTTTTCTTTTTTCGCTTCTTTTTTTGCCATAATAAGTGCTTCATCTGCCGACAACCTGCCTGATGATACATCCTCCTGTGGCCCCAAGGCATTAAAAGATTTTCCCATATGCTTTGAAATATTCTTAACTGCAAGAACCACCAGCAATGCTAACAACAAGGCCGTAGCAATAAATACAATCACTGCAATAAATTGAATCCTTTTGCCTCCTATCGACAGGCTGCCAAAGATTTTGTCAAGCAAGTCAAGTATAAATTCTCCAATATAATCAGTCTGCTCCTTAAACTCAGGAGCAGACAGTATTTTTTCCATCCTTTCTTCAATTTCCTGCGAGGAAGGCATAGCAGACGGGCCAGAAATATTCAGCAAACCATTCATGCAATGACTCAATAAGATGTATTTTCCCATTGTTCGTTCTCCTTCATCTCATCCGATAAAAGTTCCAGGTCATATCCTTCCGTACGGATGCGCATATCAAAGTACAGCATGGTGGTAGCAATATATATGATTGGGGCGGCTATTGCAGAAGTAAAGAGCGTGAGTATCTCCTGAAAAAGGATTTGCACCGGGGACAGTACAGCAATCAAAATCATAATTCCCGCGATGGCAGTATTCAATATGCTCACAAGCAAATATGCCAATATATTTACCCCCAGCACCCTCCAGAACTTTTTAAATGCCAGCTTAAAACTGCGTCCAATGGCATTGAAATGGTAAACTCCTTCTGATATTGCAACAGGATATACAAAGGAGATGGATGCAAAACACACAGCAAAAATTAAAGCAAGTACAATGAAGAATACTACAAAACCTATAAGTATGGCAACTTCCCCACCGCCTACAGCGGATAAACCAACTGATGAAAGTCCAATTATTAAGACAAAAACGATTATCAGTATAAAACAGACAATACTAACCCCCATATAACATACCACGAGGCTTAAAGCCGTTAGAACCAATTTACCGTACTTTTCACCTATTTTCTTAAATGCCGTAGACACATTCGAAGGGACGCCATGAAAATAATCGGAAGCTATATTAATAATACCTCCGTGTACAAAGGGATTTATGAAAACATAAAGTATAAACGTACCCCCGTAGGCAATAATTATCATGAGCAATGAACGGATAAAGAAATCAGGTCCAATCAGTGCCGGGGATACTTGCTGGTTTAGAATACTATTAAAAATGCTTTCCCAGTTACCGGTCTTAATACCGTCAATAATATAAGGCCAGGGATTTACAAAGGTGCCCGGTGGCGCTGCAAGCTTGGTCAATACCAGTAATACCAAATTGAATAAACCACCAATTAGCACGCTAAAGGTTATTATGCTTTTAAAATTATTGCGGTATATACGAAAGGAATAATCCAATATGTTCCCCACGGTCATGGGTTTTAATGGAAAAGGCCTTTCACTCATTAAGATTCCCCCATCATTTTAAATTTACCTATTCATCCTTTCTAAAAGGAGGAGGCATTCTGCCTTCTAATTCCATCATCTCCCGGGCCAGCATCCTCACTTGCTCTCTTAGCTTGAAAATACAATCAGTCTCGGTAGCAAATCCCCTGACAATATCCTCTGCCAATGCACGACAGCTGGGTGCACCGCAAGAACCGCAATCCAGGCCCGGCAAACTATTATAAATATTTTCCATTTCCTTCATCTTTTGCATTGCTTTAACCATATCATTGTCCAAATTTAATATGGGCTTATAGGTAATTGGATTTGTCCATGATATATCCCAATTGCATAAATCATCAAACCGGGTTACCAGGTCGATATTGGGTGCCATCCTGGCAATCCTCATGATCCGGTTTTTGGCTATGAAATTGTTTTCCACCGTGAGGGGTCCGCCTACGCAGCCGCCGGTACAAGCCTGAAGCTCAACATAATCAATATCCGATATTTTATCATCCTCCATTTCCTCAAGCACTTTAATAACATTGTGTATCCCGTCTACGGCTATGGCCCGCTCATCTCCCAATGCAAAGCTTTCCCCTCCGCTCTTTGCCCATGATATACCTTTCATCCCCGCAGTGGACAGGTTTTCGGGATGAGTAATCTTATTAATATCGTGAATCATTTTATAATAAACCTCGCTCATGGAAATCACACCGTCCACAAAGGAACAGTCGGAACCCATAGGCGCCTTTGTACTGGTCATCTTAGCCGCACAAGGTGTAATAAAAAAAACACCTATTTCCTTCTGAGGCAAACCGGTATTCTTGGAAATGATGCGTTTTGCCATCCGCGCAGCTACTTCCATCGGGGACTTTATGGGAACCACATTATCAATCAGGTTGGGATATTTTACTTCTATCAGCCGTATAATGACAGGGCAAGCAGATGAAATGGCAGGCTTTTGCACCTTATTGCCTGCAATAAGATGCTTTGTGGCAAGTGTAACCACTTCTGCTGCCTTTGCCACCTCAAAAACATCATCAAATCCCAGTCTTTTTAAACCGGTCAAAATTACATTTATATCATATATGTTTTTAAACTGCCCATATAATGAAGGAGCGGGAAGTGCCACTTTATACTTAAAAGAAAAAATTACATCAAAGGGATCCGTAATAGCCTTTTTAGCGTGATAAGGGCATACGCGTATGCATTCGCCGCAATCGATACAGCGTTCATTGATAATCTTTGCTTTTCCGGCCCGGACTCGGATTGCTTCCGTAGGACATCTCTTTATACAATTGGTACAACCCTTACACCTTTCTTTATCAAGAGTAACAGAATGAAAATACTGAGCCATGACATCTCACTTTCTTTCTATTTTACAAAAATAGTCATCTCTAACCTTGTTCCTTTTCCTACTTCAGATATAATCTGCAGTTGATCGGTGTATTTTTTTATATTGGGCAAGCCCATGCCGGCACCAAATCCCATCTCTCTTATTGCATCCGGTGCCGTAGAATATCCTTCTTTCATGGCCAACTCAATATCTTCAATACCCGGTCCAGTGTCTTGCATTATTATCACGATTTTGCTGGGAGTGATTTCCACGTCTGCAATTCCGCCATTTGCATGGATTACCATATTCATTTCTCCTTCATACATTGCTATGGCAACCCTTCTGATTATATCCGGTTTTACCCCCAACTGTTTCAATACTTTTTTTACATTGCTGGAAGCTTCGCCAGCCAGAGCAAAGTCTTGACCATCAACTTCATAATGGAGAGAAATCATCATAAATTAAAAATCAGCCCTCCCCACCGCAGGTCAATCCTGAGCTGTATAAAAGACCGCAGGCAATGTACATAGGATGCTTTGTTGTAAGAAGGACCATTTCCTTTTGATTGGCAAGATCAATCAATTCCTTATCCGGTACCTTTCCCCTTACAAACACAATTGCTCTAATATCCATCATTTCTGCAGTTCTTATTACTTGTGAATTAACCAATCCTGTAAGCAGCAGTGCCTGATCCTTTACAAAAGCAAGCACATCGCTCATCAGGTCGCTTCCACAAGCTGATGTTATTTCAATATCTAGGTGCTCTTTACCGGCCAAAATCTCTGCATCCAATATTTCCTTTATTCGTTCCACCTTCATACATACAATCCTTTCAATAATTTAATAGTCTATTTTAAATAGGGTACGATAAAAACTCTGGATATGATATAGCCTAGAAAAATCGATATAATAGGAACGAAAACAAAAAAGCAAAGAAATATATTCAGTTTAATTTTTTTCTTCAGTTTAAATCTTTCTAGCCTATTTAATCTCAAGTGTACATCCTCACCTTATCATAATGTAGAATGTCTTTTTTTACCCCGTGGCAAAAGATTAGATATCATAAAAGATTATACCATAACAGACGGAAAATACAAATAATTATGTCTGCAGTTTACCACCCAATTAATATTAAAATATGATATAATGGTAGCAATAAACTTGCTGAAAAAGCACTGTCAATGGAGGTTTCAATAATGGGCCTGTTTAACAGCAAAATGAAAATACAATCCTTTGAGAAAGACTCAACTAAATATTTTACAATAGTTTATCCGAGAAAGTTTCTTGAATATGTTCCTTCAGGTGCCAGGATACTGTCCAATATATCAAGGGAACATAACGTAATAATACACGTGGATACTTCCTTATGTTTCTATAACCAGAAGGACATCTATAAAAAAATTAATGCTTTCCGTAACACATTAAGCGCTACCGGTATACCCTTTGAATACAGGACATTTGAAGGCGAGGATCCTAACAAAAGTATTCTCAGCCTCTTTATCCAAACAAAGAAAAAAACCAGGACCTTTGAAATTATGACCTTCCCTTTAAAAAAGGGTGAAGCATATCCTGATTTAATTCAACAGCTTATGGTCATAGGTTGCCAGGTTTTTGTACCTGTTGACCAAAAAAATTATAGCGAATTGGTACCACAAGTTTTTAGCGGAGGCTTTAAAGAAGATGAGCATATGTATTCCACCTTCAAATGCATATTATATATGAATGACTTGGTATCCCAGGCGGTAGCCAGGACAAGACTCCTCGTAAAAGAAGATATAGAAAAAATGGTTTTTTAGTACAATATAAGGACGGACACATAATCCGTCCTTGTTTCACCAGCAACCACAGGTTTGCCCGGTGCCCATACTCAATAGCTTATTCATCCTTTAGCATAATCTTGTGGTACGTCTTTTTCCCTTTTCGCACCATCAAGCCGTTTTCACTGAAATCTTCGCGATGGAACACCGTATCTATGGTTTCGATGCGCCGGTCATTTATATATAGCCCTCCCTGGCTTATCAACCTACGGCCTTCCGCCTTGGAAGGGATTATTTTGCTTAACAGTAAAAGGTCAAGTATGTTTATTCCGCCTTCCAGTTCCCTGCTGCTTATCTCAGAGGTAGGCATATCCTTAGCATTTCCGCCCTTTTCAAAGAGGGCCTCTGCAGCCTTTTGTGCCTTAATTGCTTCTTCTTCCCCATGTACCAGTTTAGTTACTTCATATGCCAATACTTTTTTTGCTTCGTTTATTTTTTCATCCTTTAGCTTGGCTAAATCTTCTATCTGCTCCAATGGAAGGAATGTAATCAGCTTTAAGCATTTAATCACGTCCGCATCATGTACGTTTCGCCAGTACTGGTAAAACTCATAGGGCGAGGTTTTTTCCGCATCCAGCCAAAGCGCACCCTTTTCCGTCTTACCCATTTTCTTTCCTTCACTGGTGGTAAGAAGGGTAAAGGTCATCCCATAGGCTTCCTTTCCTTCCACCCTTCGGATAAGTTCAATCCCTCCAAGGATATTGGACCACTGATCGTCACCACCTAACTGGAAAGTACAATTATAATCCTGGAACAGTTTCAAGAAATCATAACTTTGCATCAACATGTAGTTAAATTCAATGAAGGATAAACCTCTTTCCAGCCTTGACTTAAAACATTCCGCAGTAAGCATACGATTTACAGAAAAATGGACTCCTATTTCTCTAAGAAAATCGATATAGTTAAGCTTCAACAGCCATTCTGCATTATCAAGCATAAGGGCTTTTCCGTCGCTAAAATCAATAAAGCGGGATATCTGCTTTTTGAAGTTATCTGCATTTTTCTGTATTTCCTCACGAGTCAGCATCTTGCGCATATCCGTCCTGCCCGTAGGGTCTCCCACCATGGTGGTTCCACCCCCAATGATTACAATGGGGCGATGTCCTGCCCTCTGCATATGGGCCATAACCATCAACTGAAGGAAATGTCCGACATGCAGGCTGTCTGCTGTAGCATCAAATCCGATGTAAAATGTTACTTTTTCTTTTCCAAGGATTTCTCTGACCTTTTCTTCATGGGTTACCTGCGCTAACAATCCTCTTTCTTTTAATGTATCAAAAACATTAGCCATCCTTCTCCCTCCATCCAACTTTTATTATTTATTATAATAATTAAAAAATCTTCTCGCTTTTATAAAAGGACGAGAAGACCCGTGGTACCACCTTTATTCGTACATCCTATGGATGTACCTCATTTATATTTACGCTTTAACGGGCGCATCCGTCTACACCTACCGGCAACATGCTTTCAGTGCGCAACTCCAGAGGGTAATTCGTAAATCCATGTGCTGAAGCCCTCTCACCATCCGGGCTTCTCTCTGAATTGTAACCATGGATCACTACTTATCTCTTTCATTGTCTTTTAACTAACGTCTTTTTGTGTATTTTATCACAATATCATGCTCAGATGCAATACTTTAAAAAAACATAAAAAGTAAGGGCAATAGGTGCCCCTACTTTATGAATCTTTTATCTCCTGTGTTGAACTAAGTCAATTGCTCCCAATGCTATATGTGCAATGCCCATTCCAATTAAACCGGCTCCAATCATTGGCATGATGTCTTCCTTGTTCGTACCTCTTTTATTCTTCATATCCTTTACTCTAAGCGCTACTCCTGTCGCTGTTACCGCTGTACCTAAAACAGTTGGTATCAATCCTTCACGCATACCTTTCCTCCTCAGTCAGAAGATAAAGATTTCACTAATATTTTTCACCAATTTACTTTATATCATACCTCCCAAGCATTTATCAGCAACATAAAAAAGTATGCCTGATTGCTACAAATGATAATCTCCTGCTGCCTCCGGTTGGTACAATATTTTCTTTATAAAAATCTCGGCAGTCCCCGATGGAATCTCCCATTCAATCTTATCTCCTTCTCTGTATCCCAAGATAGCAGTACCTATATGGGATAATATTGAAAGGTTGCTTTTTGATTCATCGGCATCCCGGGGATACACCAGTGAAATTTCCATATCATTACCATTCAGGCACAACAGAACCCTTGAATTCATGGTTATGACATCCTCAGGAATATTTCTTGAATCAACAATTTTTGCTCTGCTAATCTCATGTTTCAAGTCCCGGATAATAATATTCATTTGTTTATCCATATACAGCTCTTCTACAATCAATTCATTAAGCCTAAATTTATCAGTTTCCGTAATATATATCTGGCTTACCAAAACAGCTCTTCTTCGAACTAACCTTAAATATTCATTCATGGTTATAGAAAAGTATTTCATGTACAAAGATTCACGTTCTATCGTAAATCCTGCATTTAAAAATGCTAGTATAGAACGTTTGCTTTTTTTATGAATCTTTGCCACAAGCTTTGAAGACCTCAGTTCAAAAAAAGCAATTTTCATGCTTTCATGAATGGCACTGGTTCCAAACCTTTGCCCCCAGTTCTTTCTGTCACCGATTACAATAACCATTTCGGTTTCATCGCCTTTTGTAACCAAACGAACAAAGCCTACAGGATTGTTATCTCTGCTATGGACCAAATAAAACCTACCTTTATTGTTGAACAGGTGAGTAAGAACCGGTAGATTAACTCTATCGATTACCTGCCTTATACTTTCGGATACATCCTGATTATCGCTTAAATATTTCCTTACCTCATTATCTTGCAACCAATCAATGATTTTTAATGCATCTTCCCTTGTTACTTCCGAGCGCAAAAAAATAAAAGGTTCTTTCATCTTTCCCCACATCCTGTCGTATGAAATAAAAGCCTTTCACAGAATTTGACTATGACGGTTCTTTTTATGCTTATACCATACTTGATATAACTAAGAATGTCAAATTCCATTAGGCGATTTACCTCGACTACTCTTGACCATCTGTAGGTTTTATTCTATAATGATGATATTTTATTATACACAAACAAGGAGGGAAGCTTTATGCGCAATGAACTTTTATCAGGGATAAAAGGAGCTGTACCCGTAGTTATGGGGTATATACCCATCGGGCTTGCCTTTGGAGTACTTGCAGTACAACAAGGGCTTAGCGTCTGGGAAATATTTTGCATGTCTCTATTTGTTTATGCCGGTTCTGCCCAATTTATTGCAGCATCCATGATTTCCTCGGGAGCAACTGCTGCATCCATCATTACCACAACCTTTTTGGTAAACCTGCGTCATTTATTGATGAGTGCTTCCCTTTCGCCTTATTTAAAGCATATTTCATCCTTTATGCAATCATTAATTTCTTTTGGCATCACCGATGAAACCTATGCAGTTGGCATTACAGAAGCACGTACAAATACCCGCTCCGCAAGATATTTTTTGGCACTGCATATTACTTCCCAGGTAAGCTGGATACTTAGCACGGTGCTTGGGGGTGTTTTGGGCAATATGATCCCTGATCCGTCCCGATTGGGGATAGATTTTGCGCTGTCAGCCATGTTTATTGGACTTTTATTTATGCAGATGAAGGATAAAAAGGACGTTTTGGTTTCCATATGTGCGGGAGTTATCTCCATACTGATTGCATTAAACATGAATGGAAGTTGGAACATTATCATAGCCACAATACTGGCAGCTACGATGGGAGTGATTATTGAACAATGGACAGCAAAATCCTCTTAATAATATTTGGAATGGGCCTTGTAACGTACATACCACGTATGATCCCTTTGGTAATATTATCAAAATTTGATATGCCGCCTCTTTTTCTAAAATGGCTTAAATACATACCGGTAGCCGTATTATCCGCCCTCTTGTTACCCGGTATACTTATTACTGAGCAGGGCTTCTCCATGGGCTTGAACAATAAGTCTTTTCTGGCTTCGCTTCCTTGCTTCTTTGTTGCAGCAAAGACGCGAAACCTGTTTATCACTGTTTTGGTTGGCATAGTAAGCATGTTTATACTCCAAAGAATACTATAACCTTATGCATCCTTGATAACCATCCTCATACGTACTTTTTTGCTATGTCAAGCAGTATTTCTTTAGTGTTCATTTTAGGGTTTTCTATGACAGTATCCAGAAGCTTATGAAGGACCATTCCAATCCTTTCACCTTCCGGAATGCCAAGCAAAATCAAATCCCTGCCGTTTACCGCAAGATCTTTAATTGAAAGACATTGCCCAGATTCCTTTATATCAAAATATATTTCCCTTATCTGGGCAAGCCTTTTCATTCGTTCATTCATAAAAGAAGCATTTTGTGCCTTTATATCCGCTTCCTTGACCTTCAGTAAATCCAGGAAAATATCTTCTCCCACTGTAACAACCGCTTTCCTGACGGCCCTGGGATGGGCTTCTATGGGGCGGTCATGCCATTTTATAAGCCTTATGATTCTTGATATGGTTTTGTTATCAAACTTAAAACGTTTCAGTATTTTATACGCAATCTCCACGCTTTTCTCCCCATGACCATAAAAATGGTCTATTCCCTTATCATCCGTTGTCCTGCAAAGGGGCTTGCCTATATCATGCAGCAGCATCGCCCACCTCAGTACAATATCCTTTTCGGCACTTTCTATCGCCTTTATCGTATGCATTCCAACCGAATAGGCATGATACGGATGATTCTGCTGAGTGCGGAAGCAAGCTTCCAGTTCCTCCATTATATGGGGCATAAGACCCGTTTCACTCAAATAAATCAGTTTTTCCGGTTTATCCGATAAAAGAATCTTGTTCAGTTCTTCCCTGATTCTTTCCTTGCTTACGGCAGCAATTAGCCTGGCTTTATTGCATATGGCATTATAGGTATCGGGCTCAATATCAAAATCCAGCTGGCACGCAAACCGAACTGCCCGCAACATACGCAGAGCATCTTCCTCGAATCGGTCCGCAGCAGTTCCCACGCAACGGATAATCTTATTTTCAATATCAGCATTACCATTAAAAGGGTCCACAAAACCTATATCCGGATGATAGGCAATTGCATTCATCGTAAAGTCCCTTCTTTTAAGGTCCTCTATGATATTATCGGTAAAGGAAACCTGAGCAGGCTTCCTATGCTTCTGGTATGCGCCATCCACACGAAAAGTGGTCACCTCACATGCCTTACCATCCATCAATACTGTAACTGTACCATGCATAATCCCGGTATCATAGGTTTGGGAAAACAAATGTTTAACCTGGCAGGGTTCAGCAGATGTTGTTATATCCCAATCCATTGGAATTTTTTGCAGTATAGAATCTCTGACACATCCCCCAACCACATAGGCTTCATACCCGTTTTCATTTAATTTATTGATAATCAGTTGCACATATTCTGGTATATTTATTTTAAAATACTTCATACCGATTCTGCTCCCAATGTTTATTCATTATTATTCTCTTTATTATTTTCTTTTTTAGATGCAATATCTATGATAAAGTCTCCCAGATCCTTAGAAGCGTTTGGCCTTCCAACAACCCTGCCCATTTCTATTAGATTTTCCCTCCTCTGATGATTAGTCATCAGTTGAAATATAGCTTCATCAATTGGATACGTAGATGTGGTTTTCATTGCCATTCCGTTATTGAGCAAAAATTCCACATTGCGGTCTTCCTGCCCGGGAATGGGGTTGATTAAAATCATGGGAATCCCTTTTGCCAGGCTTTCGGACACCGTTAATCCCCCCGGCTTGGTTACAATACAGTCAGCAGCATCCATCATAACATCCACATTATCGACAAATCCAAAATTATGTATTTCCTTTTGTGTTTCCAGGGCATCTATTTTGCGCTTAAGGGATTTGTTATTTCCACACACGGAAATAATTTGAAAATCCATGTCCATCCTGTCCAGTTGTTTTATTACCTTCAGGACATTTCCATAGCCCATACTTCCGCTCATCACAAATACGGTATATTTATCTTTTATCCCTAACAGCTTTCTGGCCTCTTCTTTGCTCATCTTGGATGCAAATTTCATATCTATTGGAATCCCCAGGGGTTTAATCTTTTCAAGGGGTATACCCTTGCGGCAAGCCTGATGGTTCAACAGTTCGCTGGCAGTAATATAATAATCAAGGTCCGTATCCTGCCAGAAAGGATGAATAGTAAAATCAGTAATAATACCAATCGTATAACCTAACGTAATTTTATTTTTCATATGGGTTATAATCTGAGCGGAAAAAATATGAGTGCATACAATTACATCGGGGTCATATTCACGTATAAATGTTACCAGCTTCTTTGATAAAACTGAATTTGTTATCTTGGAAATAGAAAATGACGAATCATTTTTTTCCTTTTTTTCCGCCATACGATATAACCTACCATACACCACAGGTGTGAACTTGGTAGAAATTAAATACCCTCGTGCTATGGATTCGCTTAAAATCGGATTAATATACTCATAGGTATCAAGCATCGCACATTCGACATTTTTCTTCTTAAGGTAATCCATCACTGCCTTTGCAGCAGAATGATGTCCTTGCCCCGCTGTTACAGATAAGAACAACACTCTCATTTACCGCACCCCTTTTCTAAAATACCTGCCTTTTAGTTTACATGCATTAAAAAAAATGTTATATCATCATCAAATTTACATCCATCCGTGAACCTTAAAATTTCTTCAATAAGCATTTTTGACGGCATACCAATCGTATGTCCATACTTACTATATATTAACTGAATATTGTCCAAAGAAAACCTTTCCCCATGCTGGTTTTTTGCCTCGGTTAAACCATCGGTATAAAAAAGGATTTCATCACCGGAATTAAGTTTTATCGATTGATTCTCATAACCCGGTGTATAATATTCTATAAACTTGCAAATGGGGAAACCCGATATTTTAAGCTCATCTATTCCCCCAAAATTTCTAAATAGAAGAGGCGCTACATTCAACCCTGCAGAAGAATAGGTAAAAATTTTAGTCCTTATATTGTAGACAGCATACAACATCACCACATACACATCATCTTTAAAGTTTGTCTTATTGAAAGAATCATATACATTGGTAAGCACTTCCGAGGGCGAAATAATTTCTATTTTGCCTTTAACCAGTTCTCTGGTGGGATGTATATTCTGATTTAAAAAAACGGTTAGCATAGCGGCAGGAACACCGTGACCTGAAACATCTCCTATATACATGCCAATGTGTTCTTCATCAATCCTGAAAATATTATAAAAATCACCGCCTATCCTTTCAGCTGGGAAATACCGTGCATCAAAGGAAACTTCAGGCATAATGGGAAAACTGGTGGGAAGTAAAGCCAATTGTATGTCCCGTGCATACTCCAGGTCATCCATTAGTTTTTGGTTGATCAGGTTTAATTCCCTTGTCCGCTGCTCTACAAGCCAGTCCAAATTTTCTATATATCTTTTTAACTCAACCTGTGCATTGGAAAGCTCCACATAGGGTTTTTGTACGTTATAAATAAAGATCACCCTAAAAATAACAAATGTAAAAACTGCCTTATATACATGCCCCAGGTAGTTATAAATATCATAAACGCTGTCGTACAAGGTAAAAGCCAACTCGGAAAAAATCCTTAAAATAAAAGCATTTATTAAAAGGGCAACCAGATTATCTTTTGTTTTTCTATACTCATGGTAGTATTTTATAATTGATGCAAATAGCAGGATAATTATAAAATATTCCAGGTTTACCTTTATATCCGTCAGGCCTTCACCTTCAATGTACATAGGCGGAAACATCATGGGGTAATAAGTTGCTATTATCAACGAGATAATACCAATTGCTATAGGTATGATTGAAAAAAAGCTCCTGGGAATCAATTTCTTTTTATCCTGGCGAATGAAGCCGGATATAAAAAAACCAAGTCCAATAAGCAAGCCGGAAATAATCCAAAACGTGGTTGCCCTATTGGCACCTTGATTTGAAATTAGAAAATCCGGCATACCCTTATAAGATAATACATGAAAAAGGTCAATAATACCTACTGCCAAAAAAACACTGCCTAAAAACACAGACCTGAGGCTTTTGGTCTGATAATAGGTGTAATAGCATACAAAAAAACAGCAAAGGATACCACAACACTGAATATTTCAAAAATGCTATGCCATGTTAAAAAAGATGCAATACCCACCAACTGATTAAACTTATGCTGAAACAAATATGCAAACTTAAATAATAGGCATGAACAAAGAACATTTACGATGAGCAAAATATAGTATTTATTTCTTTTTACAAAAATACCTTCATACCACCCCATCTGCATCCCCCTATAATACGCCCAGATGTATCTATCTTACAATAACCAAACAATAGAATACTTGTTTTTTAGTATAAAAAGATTTTTTATATTAATGGAGGCAAGAATATCTCTTGCCTCGCTGAAACGGATAATTAATCAGAATTCTGCCGACTTTGTCGTCCTTGGGAAAGGAATCACGTCGCGAATATTTGTCATTCCCGTAATGTACATGATTGCCCTTTCAAAGCCAAGTCCAAATCCCGCATGTTTTACGCCTCCAAAACGCCTCAGGTCCAGGTACCACCAATAATCTTCCTTTTTAAGGCCCAGCTCATCCATTCTTCTTTCCAAATAATCCAATCTTTCTTCTCTCTGGCTTCCTCCTATAATTTCTCCTACACCGGGAACAAGCAAATCCATCGCTGCAACCGTTTTATTATCATCATTTAATCGCATGTAAAAGGCTTTGATATCCTTTGGGTAATCGGTAACAAATACCGGCTTTTTGAAAACCTGCTCCGTTAGATATCTTTCGTGCTCTGTTTGAAGATCGCAGCCCCATTTTACAGGATACTCAAAATTTTCTTCATTTTTCTTTAGGTATTCTATCGCCTCCGTATAGGTAATGTGGGCAAAATCTGACTCAGCAACATTGTTCAAACGCTTAAGTAGCGAATTATCTATGAAATTATTGAAAAACTCCATCTCCTCCGGTGCATTTTCCATCACATAATTAATTATGTATTTCATCATTTCTTCTGCCAGAGTCATATCATCCTTTAAATCTGCAAATGCAATTTCAGGTTCAATCATCCAAAATTCTGCTGCATGTCTGGCAGTATTGGAATTTTCAGCTCTAAAAGTAGGTCCAAAGGTATAAACATTTCTGAAAGCCATACAGTAAGCCTCAACTTCCAGTTGCCCGCTTACAGTTAAATTGGTTTCCCTTCCAAAAAAATCCTTTGAGAAATCAATTTCTCCCTTATCATTCCTCGGCAAAGCATCCAAATCCAGCGTTGAAACCCGGAACATCTCACCGGCGCCTTCCGCATCGCTGCCGGTTATAATTGGGGTGTGCACATATACAAAGCCTCTCTCCTGAAAGAATTTATGAATAGCATAGGCAAGCAACGACCGGACCCTAAACACCGCAGAAAAAGTGTTTGTCCTGGGTCTCAGATGAGCAATGGTCCTTAAATACTCGAAAGTATGCCTCTTCTTTTGAAGCGGATATTCCGGCAGGGACCTGCCTTCTATAATAACATTTACTGCTTTGAGCTCAAAAGGCTGTTTAGCATTTGGAGTTTCAACCAATTCCCCCTGAACCGTAATTGCAGAACCCACATTTAATTTGGAGACCTCTTTATAGTTCGGCAAATTATTTTCCTCAAGTACGACTTGCAGGTTTTTAAAGAAACTTCCATCGTTTAATTCAACAAAAGAAAAGGATTTTGAATTTCTTATTGTGCGTATCCAACCCGAAACCTGTACGGTGGTATTTAAAGCATCTTTTGTTTCACGGTATAACTGCTTAATGGTCTTTTTAACAATAGTCATTAATCTGCCTCCTCTTGTGTAAACTTTCTACTACGTATTTTATGCTATTATTCCAAAAATTCAAGTTGAAAATCCATGTATTTATTGAACCTTATTATACCACTATACTTATTTTAATTCCATATTTTCCATAAAGATTTTAAAGAACACTCTTAACTAACAAAAAGGGCATTCATTATAACGTAATGCCCTTATTGCTTTATTTTTTAAATTACTTTTCTTACATCATACAATGCATCCTGGACCAGCCATAATTGCGGGAAATACCTTCCTATTGTCCAGTAACTTACACCTCCAAGTTTATACTCATTTACCAGGCGCAGCTTTGCCTGGACGCTTCGTGCATCCTCAAACCATGCAATATGTTGCCTGCCGCTGCTGTCATAATAGGTGAAAAAAGGGGATTCGGCCCTTTGGTCATATTGTATGGCTGCTCTCATCCTTGCCGCCAGGTCCACGGCTCCCACATTGGATAAAGTTGTTGCCCGTGAACCAGGAGTATAAGGTAGTGCCCAAACGTAACCATAATTCGGTATGCCCATTAAAATTTTAGATCTTGGTATTGCAGTAACCGCATAATTTAGCACACGCCTTACTTCATTAATAGGCGCTACCGGAAGGGGCGGCCCGGCCGTGTAACCCCATTCATAGGTCATTAAAATAACATGGTCCACCAAAGCCCCATGAACAGGATAGTCGTGGGCTTCATACAGCAATCCCGGCTGGTCTGCCGCAATTTTAGGAGCCAGTGCGGTCGTAATTGTATATCCTAAAGGTCTTAATGTCTGCGCCATCCGCCTTACAAAATTATTGTAGTCCTCCCGGTTTTCAGGATATATATACTCAAAATCAATATCCAATCCATAGTAGTTCTTTTCCCTAAGGGTTCGGACAACATTATTAACTAAATTATTTTGTACCTCCGCATTAGTTAATATGGTCCGGGCAACGTCGCTGCTAAAACCCCCTCCTTCCCTTAAGTTGGTAATTACCATCAATGGAGCAACCCTGGCTTGTCGGGCAGCTTCAATTAAAGGAGTATCATTTATTGTCCTTAAGCTTCCGTCCGTGTTAACTTCATAGCTAAAGATACTTAAATAAGTCAGATGAGGAAGGGTTTTTCTTAAAACATCCCTGTTAATACCAGGAAATGCATATCCATTTACATCAATGGTACCAAGCTTTCTGGTTCTTGGAGGTATCATTATAATTTGTCCGGGATATATCAGGGAAGGATTTGTAATCTGAGGGTTTGCTTCCAAAATATCTTCAACCGTTACCCCATAATTTCGTGCAATGATGTATAAGGATTGTCCCGGTGCAACACGGTGAGGTTGGGTACCTTCCAAAACAACTATGGTTTGGCCAACTACCAGCCTGTCGGGATTTTGCAGTTCATTGTCCGAAATAATCTTATTCGGTGACACGCCATAGAGCCGTGCAATCGCATAAATGCTTTCTCCGGGCTTTACAACATGTATAATCAATTTTATCACACCTTTCAATGCATATTTATCCTCCTAATCCAATATATGTTTATGTTAAGCAATAAGATACAGACACAAAAAAAATCCCATGGCAGTATAAGCTGCACATGGGAATGATAATCTTCTTCAACTCCGTCAATATATACCGTAAAAATGCTGGCATAATAATATTTTTGTTCCTCATCCTTTGTATCTATTTTTATGTATGTACTTGTTATGTCGGTGATTACCTCCTTAACTTCGTACAATACCTGTTGTTGCCGTTCCCTGTCCACATACACCGTCCGTACTCGGTTCCTGTCATCAACCACAACGGAAACATTATCCTGAAGCTTTATTTCATCAATATTCCTTTTTGTTCCCCTCTGATACCTATTGCATTATGCATGCTTTCTGCAAATGCAATATAGTATTCGAACGGGAATTCAAAAAAGCGATGTATTTTAATTTAAATAATTTATTTTAAAATATTGATTTCTCAACATTTAATACGCGCAAATACGTTGAACGGACCTTCTTTGCATTGGAAATTGCCCTCTTACATTTGTCTATGGCTTTACTCCTGGTAAACGCAAAACACATTGCTCTCCGCGGCTCCATAATAGTATTACCTTTTTCGTCAACTGCATATAAATCAACCTTATATCTAAACATAGTTAGACCTCCTTTGACAAAATCCGATAAGATAATAACATATTCTACCTGGAAAATCCATAGTAATTTGTTACTATTCAATAATATTTGCCATAATTCTTTTGGTATTCGATATTACTATAGCTTGAATAGTCGCATAATATTTTCTAAAATGAAAAATATAAATAAAATACCGGAGTAGATCCTATGAAAAAGAAAAATATTACAATTGAAAAGAAATTAAAGATGTACAAAAGAAGATTTCGTATTGTGCTGTTCCTTCTTATTATCCTGATACTGGGTGCCTCCTATTATCTCTATCTCAATTTTGATTATTTGGCCTTTAAACATTTAATCACACAGCATTACATTTATCCGGAAGCCCTGGACCAACTTTACAAGGAAGAGTTAAAAAGAGATGTTGAAGGTGATTATTTCTCGTATTTTGACGATCTTGTAATATCCATTGTAACTCAACGTATCCGCGAAAAAAATAATGATCTGTACACCTATCTTTATATTCCGGAACAATATCAGCAGTATCTTAAGGAAGAAAAGGAGGAAGCGGAACAATCGGAAATAAAGGTATTGGATAAGGACATCATTTATCTGCATATTACCAATTTTTCAAAATATACGCGTAAGTTTGTTAATGATAATCTTAATCAGCTAGAAAAATACCCGTACCTGATAATAGATTTAAGAAATAACCTGGGAGGGGACATATTTGATATGAAAAATATTGCCGGGTTATTTCTCCCTAAAGACAGTGTTATTGCAGAAGATGTCATGCGTACCTTTAAATGGACACATAAATCAAAAAAGGATCAGGCACTTAAATATGAAAAAATAATTATACTTCAAAACAATAATTCTGCCAGCGCAACAGAAAACTTTATTGCAGCGCTAAAGGATAACCTTGACAATGTACTTTTAATAGGTGATACAACTTACGGGAAAGGCATAGGCCAGTTTACCATGCCCCTTAAGAAGGGTTTTGCCGTAAAAGCAACTACCATGCTCTGGTACACTCCGAGGGGTGTAAATATCCATGGAAAAGGTATTAAACCGGATTTATTTTACCAGGAGGAAGATATACTATCCTTTGCAATTAAAAAGATTAGAGAATAAGGGCATTATATATTGAGCCACCTTAAGGGCAAATAAATATTCTGCCCTTAAGGTGGCATAATACCCTTTCTTTTAATATCACATTATAAATGCCTTCGTTTAATCCAAACCACACCGCCCAATATAAATACGATTAAAGGAACGCCCAAGAACAGCAACAACATGAATACAATTTGCTGTACCGGTGAAATAATCAATACTTCTCTAGCAATATTCTTAGGTGAAATAGTTATTATTTCTTCCTGGTCCGTCATCCAGCCTATAACATTCATAAAAAAGTCTTTATTGGCATTTCCCAAAGAGTAGGATAGGATTTCGTCACTTAAGAATGCAGCGCTTCCTGAAACAAATATTTTTGCATTTTTAAGCCCGGGGTTATTCTTATCAGAAATTTGTTTCTCTATGGAAGCTGCAATTACCAGAGGCCCTTCCCTGTCATCCTCCTGTTTTTGTATATTGTCATCTTCCAGATTAACTTCACCCCAGGATTGAGCTGATGAGGTCAATAAAGGTGTCACCTTAATCCCTTCCTGTTCTTCAAACAGAACATCCATGCTTTTTGCAATTGGTACTATCAAAGCCATTTCCCTTTTTTTAATACAGAAGTAATAGGATGTTCCTTCATTTCCGGAATCAAGTTGGTAATGTCCTGGAAAAAGTATTGACTATCCCCTTCAACAACCACATCGGTATGAAGAGCTACTCCCCACTTTTTTAAATAATCTTCCAGATTAGGCAATGACTCCAGGGATATGTGGAATAAAAAGGCAGCCCGTCCTCCTTTATTCAGATAAGCGTCCAATTTTTCAATTTCTGATTCTTCAAAATCAAAGACAGGGGCTGAAACCAATAATAACTGGGCATCTTCCGGTATCTCTTGATCAGCAAGCTGTACCGTACCTGTTTTTATACCTTCCATTTCCAGTATTTGCTTCAGTAACGACAAGCTCGCTTCTTCATGCCCCTCTACAAAATATACAATTGTCTCCTTTTCGTTAGCCACACTAGCAATGGAAGACGTAATTCTCTGCTCAACCAGCAGTGACCGTGCCTCTTGAGTGTATGTATTATAGTCCACAATATCATTGGGCGAAATAACTTTACACTTTCCTCCGCGCTCAATTATAATCGTTCCATTGTAAATAGCATAACCTTTTTCAGCGTATTTGTTTACAAAATCGGTATCTTTTGACGGGTCAACATATTCCACTTTTATGTTTGGGGAACCCATTTCATATCGATCTAAAATCTCCTTGATTTCCGGTGTCTCATTTCCCTGCCTGTAAAGAGCATATATGGTAACCGGCTGCTTTAGTTCCTTTAACACTTTCAAAGTCTGGCCGGAAAGGGTAAATATCTTATCCTTTGTTAAATCAATATTTAAGTGGTAATTTCCTATAAGTAGGTTTATGGCAATTAATGCTGCAATAAAAATTGCCGTTACCATGGTAGCACTTGCTCCATGCCTAAACTTCCTGTCCCGTAAAAGCTTTTTTAATGTCCTCATCTTTTCCCTCTCCTAACTCCAACGTCTTTTTTCAAGCACCCTTATGGTGAGAAACACAAAAGTAATTATAAAACTGACAAAATATACTATGTTATTTAAACTCAAAATTCCCATATTAAAAACCTCAAACCGCTTTAACATGGAAAACCATTCCAACACTTTTACAAACATTGGATTGGATGCATAGGGTATGATCCAATTTATAAACCATAAAATAATAAGTACTGAAAAACTGGCCACCGCAGCGATAATCTGGTTTTCTGTAAGAGATGATATGAAGATGCCAACCGATATAAAAGAAGCTCCTAGTAAAAAGAAACCAATATATCCCGTGATTATTTCTCCCATAGGCGGATCACTGAAAATATTAAGGAAGATTGTGTAAATGCCTGTAATAACCAAGGTTATTAAAAGCATGGATAATGCTGCTAAATATTTACCCAATACTATTCCCGTAAGGCTCACCGGGGAAGTAAATAAAAGCTGGTCGGTTCGGTTCTTTATTTCTTCCGATATCAGCCTCATTGTAAGAATAGGTATGAGGAATAAAAATACAAGGCTTAAATTTGAGAAAAACACCGCCATATTTACAGTAGCCCTTAATATATTGGATACTGAAAAAAAATACCCGGATAACAGTAGGAAAAAACCTATGAAGACATAACCTAAAGGCGAAAAAAAGTATGCCTTAAGTTCCCTTCTAAATATTGCTATCACTATTGATAACCTCCTTTTCCGACGTTATAAGCTGCAGGAAAATTTCCTCCAGGCTAAGGGTTAACGGCTTTAACATGAGAATAGGAAATTGATTTTTGCTTAACACATAAAACAAAGGCTTACGAATATCGATGCCCGGTTCCGACTCAATTATGTAGTCAATGGCATCCGGTTCTTCCTGGCCCTGGACCTCAACATTCCTGACTCCTTCCAGTTCCTGGATGCATTTCATTACCTGTTTTTCTTCACCGGCTACCCGCACGATAAGTTTTCTTTCATTGGTTAAAGCTTGTGACAGGTTCTCCGGTGTATCAATAGCCGCAATCTTTCCCTTATTGATAATGATAACCCGTTCACATATGGCACTTACTTCAGGGAGAATATGGGAACTAAGTATGATGGTATGCTCTTTACCCAAATCCTTAATCACATTTCGAATATCAATAATTTGTTTTGGGTCCAATCCAACCGTCGGTTCATCCAAAATCAGCACTTCAGGATTTCCAATCAGCGCCTGTGCCAGCCCAACCCTTTGCCTATATCCCTTTGAAAGATTTTTTATCAAACGATTTTTTACATCTCCAATTTGCACTAATGACATAATATCATCAATATGGCTCTTACCTTTTTGTTTTACTTTTTTTATTTTCATTACAAAATCAAGGTATTCGGCCACAGTCATCTCCATATAAAGAGGTGGCTGTTCCGGAAGATAGCCAATTCTTTTTTTTGCTTCAAAGGGTTGTTCTAAAATATCGTAACCATCAATGGTTACTGTACCTTCGGTGGATGGCAGATATCCCGTTATGATATTCATCGTGGTGGATTTTCCGGCACCATTAGGTCCAAGGAAGCCAAGAATTTCACCTTTTTCCACCGTGAAACTGATATTGTCCACGGCCACGTGGTTTCCGTACTTTTTGGTTAAATTCTTAATCTCAATCATCCTTTCACTCCCGATCCTATTAAATTTTATATTTCTTAGCAATTAAACCATTTATCATAAACGCATTTTAACACTGGTATAATAACATAATTTTTTATATAAATTGTAAATAATTTATGAATTTTATAAAAAATATAAAAACGTAACGGTAAAATTTTTAATTCATAAAAATTTTACCGTTACGTTTACAAAAAGGAAGGCAACCTTCTTTTTTTTAACCAATAAGTATATTATTTAATCGTACCATTTCGGCGCTTATCTTGTTTTTATCGTTAATTCCTACGGATATATCACAGGATACCGCCTTACCGGCTACAACTCCCACCATCTGGTTTGTTTTGCCTTCAACCAGCAATTCCACAGCCTTTAAAGCCATCTGGCTTGCAATCATGCGGTCAAAGGCGGTGGGTGATCCGCCTCTCTGTAAATGGCCCAGGACACATGTTCTTGCATCAATATTCAATGCTGCATCCACCTGTTTTTTTAAATCATTCACATTGGTGGCACCTTCTGCAACAACCACAACACTATACATCTTCCCATTATCAAATTTCTTTTTAAGATGTGAGCACATTTCATCTATATCATAAGGTATTTCCGGTACAAGACAGTAATCGGCTCCACCTACAATCGAGGCTGTCATTGCAATATATCCACATGCCCGTCCCATCACTTCCACCAGAAACACCCTTGGGCTGTCCATAATGAGCGATCTTGCCGTATCATGTATCCTTGACAGGGTTTCGGTTACAATATTTACTGCCGTATCGGCGCCTATGGAATAATCCGTGCCTGCAATATCATTATCAATTGTACCTGGTATGCCTATAACAGGCAAGCCATACCTGGATATATCACAAGCTCCTCTAAAGGAGCCATCGCCTCCTATAACAATTAGCCCCTCAATGCCATTCTTATCTGCCTGTTCCTTGGCAAGCTTAAGTCCTTCTTCGGTACGGAATAATTTGCTGCGTGCACTTTTAAGGATTGTACCGCTGAGTTCTATGATATCATCCACATAATTGCAGGTCAGCACATTCATCTTGCCTTCCATAAGACCTTTATATCCTTCATAAATTCCCATCACTTCAATTCCATAAGCCGCAGCTGCTTTTACAATTGCACGGATGCAAGCATTCATACCGGGAGCATCTCCCCCGCTTGTTAAAACACCTATTCTTTTCATGTTGACCTCCTTATAATATTTATACATCAAGACCTGTGGGCAGTCACCGGGACGCTGTGGGAAACGTCCCAAACAATGCCACTGCCATGTTTTTTATGATGGTATCATACATCCAGTTTTATGTGTAATTCCTTCAATTGCTTTGCGTCTACCTCCGACGGGGCATTGGTCATCAGTTCAGCTGCCGTTTGTACTTTTGGAAACGCAATTACATCCCTTATGCTGTCCCTTCCTGCAAGAAGCATTACCAAACGGTCCAGACCATAGGCCATGCCACCGTGAGGCGGTGTACCATATTTAAAAGCTTCCATCAGAAATCCAAATCTTTCCCATGCTTCTTCTTTACTGAAACCAAGGGTTTCAAACATCTTTTGTTGCAGTTCGGTATTAAAAATTCTGATGCTTCCGCCACCTATTTCTACCCCGTTTAATACTATGTCATAGGCCTTTGCCCTTACCTTTAGCGGGTCGCTGTCCAAGAGGGGAATATCCTCATCCATAGGTGACGTGAAAGGATGATGCTTAGCCACATATCTTTTTTCTTCTTCATCATATTCCAGCAGCGGAAATTCGGTTACCCATAGCAGTTTATAATCGTCCTTCTTTATAAGGTTTAACCTTTTTGCCAGTTCCAGTCGTAGATGGCCCAGGGAATCAAACACGATATCATCCCGGTCGGCTATTATCATTATTATATCTCCCGGTTGAGCATCCGTTCTTCCCAGTATCGTCTGCATTTCCTCGTCGCTTAAAAACTTTTTGACAGGCGATTTTATTTCGTTTTCTGTAACTATAATCCAGGCCAATCCCTTTGCCCTATATGTCTTTACATATTCGCCAAGGCTGTCCAAATCTCTCCTGCTAAACTTATCAGCACACTGTTTTGCATTTATTGCCCTTACGCTTCCGCCCCTTGCAACCGCATCCGCAAAAACCTTGAACCCGCTGCCTGCCACTATGTCAGAGATATTTTTAAGCTCAAGTCCAAAACGTATATCGGGCTTGTCTGAACCGAACCGCTCCAGGGCCTCACTATAAGGCAACCGCAAAAAAGGCATTTGCAATTCTATACCAAGTACATCCTTAAAAATTTTTGCCATTAACCTTTCATTTATCTCCAATACATCCTCCACATTAACAAAGGACATCTCTATATCAATTTGTGTGAATTCCGGCTGGCGATCCGCTCTTAAGTCTTCATCCCGGAAGCAGCGCACAATCTGAAAATAGCGGTCCATACCCGCCAGCATCAAAAGCTGCTTATACAATTGGGGCGACTGGGGCAACGCATAAAACTTTCCCGGATGCACACGGCTGGGAACCAGGTAATCCCTGGCGCCTTCAGGAGTGCTTTTTGTAAGCATGGGCGTTTCAATCTCCAAAAACCCATTCTCATCAAAAAAATCCCGTACAATCTTTGCCACCCTATGCCTCAACATTATATTTTTTTGCATATCCGGTCTTCTTAAGTCAAGGTACCTGTACTTCAGGCGAAGCTGTTCATTGGCATCCAAATTTTCTATAATATAAAAAGGAGGGGTTTCCGCTTTGCTCAGTATCCTTAATTCACTTGCCTTTACTTCAATATGTCCCGTTTTCATCCTGTCATTTATGGCCTCGGGTGCCCTACTAGCAACAGTTCCAACCACTGCAAGCACATATTCATTGCGTATTAGCTCTGCTTTCTTAAAAATGTCAGCACTTACATTTTCATCAAATACTATTTGTATAATACCCGAACGGTCTCTCAAGTCAACAAAAATCAATCCTCCAAGATTTCTTCTTCCCTGTACCCAACCCATTAATACAACTTTCTTCCCAACATCCTGCAAGCTCAGCTCGGCGCACATATGGGTTCTTTTTAAGCCCTGCATTGTTTCCATCTTTTCATCTCCTCCAATTTATCATGCATCTTTTAATATTTCCACAAGGTTGTCCAAAGCAATCTCCTGCTTTTCCCCCGTTCTCATATCTTTCAGTACGGCCGTACCCTTTTCAATTTCATCATCACCCAGGACCATGGTATACTTTACTCCCAGCTTATCTGCATACTTCATCTGTGCCTTAACACTTCTTCCCATGTGATCCTTTTCCGCACTTATGTATTGCTGCCTTAGAGTATATACAAGGGACTGGGCTTTCATTTCGGCCTTTTCACCAACGGACACAATAAACAAAGTAATAGGGTCGGGTTTGGGAATATCAATCCCCTGTTCTTCAAGGATGAGCAGCAGACGCTCCAATCCCAGCCCGAATCCGATACCGGGAGCCGGTTTGCCGCCTAATTGTTCAATCAGGCCATCGTACCTTCCACCACCGCATACCGTACTTTGTGCCCCTATATTTTTTGATACAATTTCAAATACCGTCCTGGTATAGTAGTCCAGTCCACGCACAATATACGGGTCGATACCGTATGGAATATTCATGCAATCAAGATAGGATTTCAAGCTTTCAAAATGAGCCTTACATTCATCGCAGAGGCTGTCAAGCAATATGGGTGCACTGCCTGCAACTGCCTTGCATTTATCCAGCTTGCAATCTAAAACCCGCAACGGATTTTTTTTATACCTTTCATTACAGGTAGGACAAAGCTTGTCCAGGTGCCCTACCAGATAATCCTTTAGCCTTTTATGGTATTCACTCCTGCATTTGGGACAGCCAATGCTGTTTATATTTAACTCCAACCCTTGTACACCCAGTTTATTCAACAGGGTCATTGCCAGGGAGATAACCTCCCCGTCCACAGAAGGTTTTTCAGAACCAAAAACCTCTATACCAAACTGGTGGAATTCTCTTAATCTTCCTGCCTGTGGGTTTTCATACCGGTAACATGAATTTATATAATACATCTTAACAGGCATGGGCGCCGCATACAAGCTGTTTTCCAAATAACTTCTGGCAGCCGGGGCAGTGCCTTCAGGACGCAGCGTTATACTTCTGCCGCCCTTATCCTCAAAAGTATACATTTCCTTTTGCACCACGTCGGTTGTATCGCCCACTCCCCGCTCAAATAACTCGGTGTACTCAAATACCGGCGTTCTGATTTCTTTATATCCATAGCTTTTGCAAATCTTTCTGATCATCTCTTCTATGTATTGCCATTTATAGGATTCCTCCGGAATTACATCCTTTGTACCCCTCGGTGCTTTTATAAGCATTTTATCAACTCCTTAGCATACATCTATCTATAAAATAAACCCTCCATCCACCCAGGGACGAAAGGTTTCATGGTGAAACATACATTTATTGCCTTGTTTTATTTTAACCGTAATATAAGAACGTGTCAAGTATGCCTAAAGATTAAGATAGTGTCAATTTGTTGTAGGATAATTAAACTTAAAGGTATCCCCATCTTTTTGATACAACGGGCTATATCACATACCCGCTGCGTTGTATGCCCTTTAAAATTGTTGATATTGGAGTTTTT
>JAAYHJ010000057.1 GCA_012735465.1 Clostridiaceae bacterium | reverse complement strand
CTGCCGCTGCTTACCTTACCTTCCACTGTAACCTTTCCGGTTTGAGAATCAACTTTTACTGTTACGTCACTGATGGTTACTACTGTCGGTACCTCTTCTACTGTAATTATACATGTATCCGTAAATCCTCCGTCCTCTGTTGTTACGGTGATAATTGCCGTTCCTTTTCCTACTGCCGTTACCACTCCGTTTTGATCAACTGTTGCTACCTGTTCATTGCTGGAACTCCAGGTTACTGCCTTGTTGGTTGCATTTTCCGGTTCCACCGTCGCCGTAAGTTGAAGGATTTGGCCTATCTTAAGCGTTGCTTCTTTTATATCAAGGCTTACTCCTGTTACAGGCACAGGTCCTACATATTCATAATAGAACGTGGTTACATAAGGTTCTGCCACTCCTTCTGCTCCAAGTTTTACAGTATATGTACCGGTCTTTTCCGCATATGGAGTAAATACAAAAGTAAACTTACCGTCTTCTACGCTGACTGTCTGCCCTACATAGTCAATATCTCCATCAGGGTCAAACACCCGCATAGTGACAGACTTGCCGCTGCCGCTGCTTATCTTACCTTCTACAGTAACCTTCCTTGCGGCTGCATCCACGTTTACCGTTACGTCACTAAAAGTAACCCTACTTTCTACTACCGCAAACGTAGTCGTTGCTACCACTGAGCCTTGTCCGGCTACCACGGTATACATGCCTAGGGGCGTATCGGAAAGCAAAGTAAAGGTGTCGGTAAACTGTGGACCTTTCAACGTTTTGACATACACGTGCACACCATTTGGTGCCAGTACGTATACAACAACCTCATCCAAGCTGGTGGAGCCAGATATGGTTACTGCATCGCCAGGTATCTTGTCGGCTATTTCATCGAGCATAACCGATTGAGTAGCAAATGCGTTAACAGGTAAAAGCATAACGACCATTGCTACAATTATCAGTGTGCTAAGCAGTCTTTTTCCCACTTTTTTTCATCCCCCTTTAGTATGTTTTTTTACAAACAAATAATTGCGCCAGCCCTTCACGTTTTTAAACGTTTCCGGGGCAACCCCTGTCCTTAAGCATCCGGCTTATAGGACTTTTTAGCACCCTGGATATTTTACGTACTAGAGGTAAGCCTGGTTTTATCCAATATGTTTTCTAGTACAACCTCATATATCCATCTTTAAAAATACTCACCACAGAGGGCAAACTCAAAAGCCTTCTTTCTCCCAACAAACGTACTGCCTGATTATTGCTTTTCAGTCCGTATTCAGGAGAAATTGTTCATAATATTACTATCTATTATTTATATTATACTATTATTTGCAGATATTTACAAGAGTATGATTGCACACAATTTATCTTCTGCTTACGCTGCCGCTACGGTAAGCATGTGACATACTCTCACATCATAATTCCCCCTTTCCATACGCTCTGAGTTTACCTCCCAGGTCAGAAAAAACATCATGAATAATGGCAGGATAATGGCAGGCATTCCTTTTTATTGACATCCCTCCTCCAGATGACTGATTAGCTGAACTTAATTAACATAGAGATTCGACATACTAAATGCCCCTATTAAACGCTATGTGCTTTAAATTTTGGGGCTCCTATTATTCTATTATAATTATAATGCATTGATATACATATTTATTGGATTTATGTATTTTTTATGTACCAAATTCAATTTTACATTTCTACTAACTATATAATATTGTAACATCAAAAGCCTTATAGTAAAATACATTTTTGTTTAATTTTTTATATTTTTTCGTAATTCTATAACGCAACAGTACAATTTTTTTGTCCAAATCAGCCAAATTTCAAATAAAAAAAGAGCCCATGATGATTTTGCGCCGGCCAATACGGATACCTGCATACCTATATGCAATCTTTCGACTGCATACAAGCATTACGATACCCATACCAACCTTTGCCCGACCATCAAAAATACCTTGGAAACCTGTTGCAACCTCTCGGCTGCAACAGACCCCTCATCTGCATAGCAGATATACGGCACTCTTGATGATCTTCGCTCGAATATTTTATATCCCTTTGGACCATAAAATATTTTTTAAAATATTTTACAGCCTGTCGGAACATAAAATACTCTTCCTCCGGCTATTATCAAGCCATACTGTAACCTGATAATAACCTTTGGCCGACCATTATAAAGCGTATATTACCTTATAATGATCTTGGCTCAACCATCATGAACCCTGCATTTTTAGTATGCCCACATACACTACCTATATGCATCAATCTTAAACAAAAAACATTCTATTTTTAAGATTTATAAATAATATATATTAAAACAAAATATATCCGTTCTTATCGAGGTGATTGTATTGAGGAAAGGTATATACATATTACTTTGTTTGGCAATACTGTTTTTAATCCATGCACCCAATAAAACCAATTTACAAAACGATTATGCCCTCTGGGAAGATGAAAAAAAATCAGCTTTTTCCAATGAAAATCCATACGAGATTTATATAGATTTATCCGAATATCGCCTATATCTGTTCAAAGATAAAAAAATTATAAAAGTATATCCTGTTGCCGGCGGTAAAAAAGAAACTCCTTCCCCAACTGGTGTGTGGAAAGTGGTAACAAAAGGAAAATGGGGTAAGTGGTTCGGAGGATATTGGTTGGGCCTGAATGTCCCCTGGGGAACCTATGGCATACATGGAACAACCCGCCCTTCATCCATAGGCTTCAGCGCTTCCCACGGATGCATACGCATGTTTAATAAAGATGTTAAAGAGCTTTGGCACATAGTTCCCGAAAATACACCTGTAGTTATTACCAAAGGTCCCTATAGTCCCTTCGGCTTAAATCCGCGCATCATTCTACCCGGGGACAGGGGCTCAGATGTAATGCACATCCAGATGATATTAAAAAAAAAGGGACTATATCATGGGGCCATTGACGGCATATACGGTGATGATATGAAATCAGCAATATTTGAAGCTCAAAAACAAAGCAATATGGAACCCCATAATGAAATTGACAGGCAAACCCTTGAAGCATTAGGTGTATATATGTTTGAGTAATACAAATAATATTCATTCGGGTAATATTTATACAAAACATTGGAGCACGGCATAATAACACAAATAATTTATGCCGTGCTTCTCCATTTTATAATTTATTTTCACCGTATCAATTTTGTTACCATAAGAATATATTATTAGTGTGAGAGCATTTATGGAGGTGAACCCCAATGCCCATGTCCACCAGAGAACTTTTTGCAAGGCTCATACGATGCGAAGCGGAAGGTGAAGGATTGGATGGCATGCGTGCTGTTGCCACAGTAACCATGAACAGAGTACATGTTGCCTATGGTGAATACCAGAGGGTATGCCAGGGGGATTTACGGAAAGTAATTGAACAAATGTGCCAGTACTCCTGTCATAAGACAAGAATAGGGGGACAACCCAATACTCAAAACATCTGGGTAATCCCACCGGAAGATATACATTATGAAATTGCCGATTGGGCTCTGGCAGGAAACAAAATACCGGTAATTGGAGAATCCTTATGGTACATGAATCCTTTCAGACCACAATGTCCAAATTATTTCCCATATAATGGAACAGGATATTGGCAGACAAGGATTAATGACCATTGTTTCTATAATCCTACACCCTTATATGCACAAACATAGATTTGCGAGCATGCGGAATTGCAATTGCTGACATGATTTATCTTAAGGAGGGCTAATACTATGTCTAATAATAATGTTCACCAGACTAACCAGCAGCCAGATGAAGGGGAAAGGTCTGCTCCCCGATACCCGGTTACACCAATAACACAACAACCGGGGACCCCGGGTTATCCATCCAGGGATACGACCGGGCCCATGTTCCCCCAGCAGCCAATGATGCCCACGCAACCAATGATGCCAATGCAGCCCACGGTGCCTATGCAGCCTATGATGCCCATGCAGCCCATGATGCCCATGATGCCGGGAAACGGCGTTCCGGGCATGTTCCCCGGTATGCAACAGGATTTTTCTTCACGGGAAGGGCCCCCTACATTAACTGACATTGGCTATACACCTGCATTCATGAGGACCCAGATTGGAAGAATGGTAAGGATCGAGTTTTTGATTGGAACAAATATCCTGGTAGATAAAATGGGCACATTAGTAGATGTAGGTATAAATTACGTATTGATTAGAGAGATTAACTCAGATGATCTTTTACTTTGCGATTTATATTCCATTAAATTTGTTACATTCTATTATTAGCAAAATAAAAACCGGTATTTTGGCCGGTTTTTATTTTCATCAGGATTACTTCATTTGTTCTTCATACATTTTAATCATTCTTCTTACCATTTCCCCGCCAATAGGCCCGCCCTGGGCGCCATTAACCCTTGCCGGAACATCTCCTTTATAGTGATCATTGTTTTCTTTTACAAATTGAGACAAACCTAATTCATTGGCTACTTCCATTTTAAACCTGGTCATCGAATCATAGCTTTCAGGAACCAATAATCTTGATTTTCTTGACCCAGCCATTATTATCACCCCAGTAATATTATTTGCAATCTTATTTTCTTGTTGCATAGTAAATAATGAAAAAAATGTGCATTACAAAATGCACATTTATCTGACAAATTTTTTATAATTGTTCATTTTTTTATATCGCGCAATCTGCTCCTGCCTGCTTGCAATACTCTTGGTAGCCGAAGTCATCATTTCAGATATCATCTTCTTATACAAAAAATCATTTTCCAATTCTTTACTGCGGATTTGATCTACAAGGTTTTGTATAATACTTATAGTATGCTGTATTTCAATCAAATCCTTTTGCTTAACAAAGACTTCGCTAAATGTCCCGGTACTAGCATATTTCTTAACCACATCGTATACCCGTTCAAAGCGTTCGTCAATAATGTTGATTTTCTCAATTATTTTCTGTTTACTGCTGCTTAAATCAACAAATCTTTTAATTTGTTCTGAGTAAAGTGCTTCTGATTGCTTCAATGTTAGCTCATATATTTGCTGTAAGTGAATGCATTTTTCTTCAGTCATTTCACGCAACTGGTGCAAAGAAGATGATATATCCATTGCCCACCTCATCATCCTTTTCTTGCTATTTTAATTGCCTGCGCCCACGTTTCACGCAATTCACGGGTCAACGATATCATCTCTCTTATCTGTTCCGCATCTTTACTCAGGTTTGCTTGTATTAAACTTGAATAAATAAAATCATACAAACTGTAAAGGCCCTTTGACACCTCATACTCCATATTCAATGAACTCATCAACTCGGAAAAAATATCCTGTGCCCTTATAATAGCATTATGGGCCCCCTGAATATTTTTCATTTGAATGTGGACAACCGCCTGATTCATGAATTTTATAGCACCATCGTACAACATCAGTGTCAATTCTTCAGGCGTTGCAGTCATCACCGCATTTTCGAGGTAATGATTGGCTAACTTGCCCGCATGATTCTGTGCCAACGGATTGGGTGATGAATTAGTAACGGTCACATTGGCTGCGTTGCTTTTTTCCTGAACTTTCCTTCGGTCTATCTGAGGATTGGTCGAAAACCGTTTATAAGCTGCATAAGGATTATTAATTGCCATATACAATACACCTCATTTTTCTATAACGTAAATAGTAGGTAGTTTTTTTCGGGGAAAGTATTTATTGCCTTATTAAATACTACAAAACTTAGTACTGGCTTTGCAACTGCTTAATTATCTTCGCTCATCCACTATGATTCCTGCCATCTCCCAAATTTTCGCGACCATGTCCAGAATCTTTTCAGGAGGTATCTCACGGATCACTTCTTTTGTTTCCCGGTTAAGCACTTTCACCATAATCTGACGAGTTTTTTCATGAATAGAAAATTCAAAACTGGTATCTACTAACTGTACGGCCTTATTTGCCCTTTCTATTGCTTCAATAATTGCTTTTTCAGAAACGGAAATACTACCATCATCCATTTCCTTCCTTCTCAACAACTCCTTATAGGAAGGCAAACCGGTTTCTTCTTCCCTAGACTTAACCATGTTGGAACTTGGATCCGATTTATTAATTTCGTTGTTTGAATATACATCACTTTTCTGTGAATACGAAGAACGATTAGGATAATTCAATTCAATAGATTCAATTTTCATACCAATTCCTCCGTGAAATCAAAAAGATAATTAGATTCTGCTGCAATTGCAACAAATATTCTTAAAGGAAATAATCTCTTTTTTAATATATATCGTATTTTATTATATAATTGAATATCCTACTTTTTTCCTACTTTTCCCCTACTTTTTCTCATCTAAAAAATATCCATCTGACTGTATTCCCTGTTTCATATAACCTTCTGTCAATGCTTTCTTTCCCTGGGCAAGGTGATTAATGGACTTAACCACATCTTGCTGCAATTCCTCTATTTTTTTGTAATTTGAAAGATCCTGTTCAACAATTTTTTCAAAAACAGAACGTATGCTCCTTTTCATGCTAATGATAACATCACTTGTGTTTTCGGGAAAAGCTGCAATACGGCCATCCAGTTCATCTAACTTCCCAAGGAGTACTTCTCTTTCACTCAACAGGCGCAGCAAATCCTGTTCCATTTTTTTTCTATTGCTTCCGTCTGTGCAATTGTATTCTGGAAAATCTGCTGTGCCAATTCTTTTTTACTCTCCAGTAGTTTAATTAATGATTCACTCATTTTATTTTCCACTCATTCCTAATTGCGCCAGCAATGAAGTGGTCTGGCTGTTTAACTGGCTCATAGCTTTTTCAAGGGCGGCAAACTTTTTGTAAAGAGCGTCTTCTTTTCTATAATATACTTCCCACATGCTGTCTATCTTTTTGTTATAATCCTGGATTTCTTTGTAAAGGGCATTGTTTATATACGATCTGTCACCTTCAATTCCCGCTTTTTCCAGGAGTAATCCTTTCTTACCGTTATTATCCGTAAAGGTGGAAATGTTATCTTCAATAATATCATACAAGCGTTGAATTAATCCCTGCTCTTTATATCGAACACTCCTTTCCTCTTGCGTCAGCGTCCTTGTATAGCTTGGCTGACTTACAGACTTTTTGCTAAACAGGTCCATAACAAGATCCGGAGTATTCCGTATAGCTTCTTTAAGCTTTGTTTCATCTATATTAAGCTTTCCTTTTTCGGTATAATAACCCGTAGTTATCCCTATGGACGAAAGATTTATGTTCAACCCTTCAATAGGATCAAAAAGAGCCCTGCGCATATTTGTTACGATATTTTGAAGTAGTGAATCATTATACAACAGTCCCTTTTTGGCTTCAGCTTCCCACTTTTCAATATCCTTTTCATTCATTACTTCTTTTTGCTCATCCGTAAGGGGCAGATAATTGCGGTTTCTTCTTTCAGAAATGGCATTATTTATCTTGTCAATAAGCTCATTGTATTTATCGATAAAACCTTTTATATTGTCATAAATGGCATCTACATCTATATCCAGGTTTATTTCCTGCTGTATATTTTTTTCATCTTCCGTAGGATCTCTTAGCAAAGTATATGTAACCCCATTTACAGTAAATGTATTACTGCTCCGCGTCAGCTTCTGCCCATCAATGATTACCTGGGCATCTTGTCCTTCTGTATAATTTATCTTATTTTCACCGTTCTCATCTTTTATAAACAAACCGATAGCCTCCAGGAAGTTCAATTCATCTACATCTTCTATTTCCACAGTGCTGGAAGAACCGGTGGTCTTTGAAGTAATTATGAACCTATCCGTTGTTTCATCATACCGCATGATAACATTTGCCTTTTCATTGGCATTAATTGTATTCATCATGCTGGAAAGGGTTGTGTCCTTGCTAAATTCAAAAGATTGTCCGTTTATTTTAAATTTGAGCTTTCCACTGTTAAGATCCCAAGGGGTTCTCATTTTAGCGGCAGCTTGTTCCAATGTATCTGAAAGTCTAAATCCTGTGCTTGCACCATCAGTAAACTTTAATTTATCGATAACATCGTTTTCTCCACCAGAGTGGATTGAAATATTTCCTATATTCCCTTTGGTGGTAAATACAAGCTTTCCATTTTCCAATTTTACATCAACTGAACCGCTTCCAAATCCATATTCAGCATCGTTTATGAGCTCTTTCAAATGGTTTGCAAGTGCTTCCCAACCACTTCCTTCATAATCTCCACTTGTAAAATTTCCAATTGTAAATTTTTTCATCTGCCCATCCAATGATATTTTAAACGTGCCGCCTATAATACTATTTGCAGTTTCTTCATCATATTCCTCCAGTACGCCACTTTCCAACTTTGTTACTGCCTCGCTACTTTTTACATAACCAGCAGTAGCCCTTTGAAGAACCTTTATTTTATAAGTTCCTGCCATTGCATTTGCAGTTCCGCTTGCTGATACCAAAGTACTCGCTGTTCCATTAACACTGTTTATTACAGATACCTTAAACTTTTTATAACTTGACTGGGACAACATATTGGTGGACGGCTTCAATATATCCATATATTCACTTTTTATAGCCCTCAGCAAATTTATGAATTCTCGATATGCGCTCTGCTTCCATTCGGCTAACTGTTTTTGTTGTATTATAGAGTTAATGCGCGCCTTTTCCAATAGCATCATGCTTTGCACAACCTGGTCCGTATCAATCCCTGTTGCAAGGCCGGTAAATCTCAAAGATGTATTATACATATTATACATATTATTAACGCCGTAAACTGCCATTGTACATCCCTCCTCCTTTCCGTATCCTTTTGTACTTGCTTATTCCTTTTGCTATAGTTATCGTCATATTTAAGTAAATGTTTTATATGTAAAGTAAATAATCGATCCCTCAGCACAGTGAAATATGCACATAAAAAACCGTTTCCCTGATCATAAGGAAACGGTTTTCTGGAGCTGGTAAGCGGATTCGAACCGCTGACCTGATCATTACGAGTGATCCGCTCTACCTACTGAGCCATACCAGCATTTATTTTATAATGCCGTCACACTTGTATATTATACGCATCTTTTTGTAAAAAATCAAGAGTATTTTTTGCGTCAAAATATATCCAAATATCCTGGTTGTACCTAGTCTTTCTTGAACATGTATTTTTGATTTTCCCCAGGATGGACCGTACCAAATTTTATATTTTCCTCCGTTAACAGCATTATACTTCCGTCTTCCTGAAGCTCAGGCTTCAAAGAAAATACGGACAGGTCCTTGTCTACTCCCAGTAAAATGCTATTCATCAAATCCTCTGCCTTTACTGCAATAAGTCCTCCGTCCCGCACCGGCTGTATGTATTGTATATTTACGTTTTTTGCAACAGCCCTTACACCCCCTGTAAGTGCCCAGTCACTGTCGCTTATATTGTGAATATGATCCCGATAATAAGCATTTTGTTCAATGTAAGAAGAACGGATATTAAACAAAATTGCTTTTTTGCTCCCTTCCAGGAAGCCTTCATCCTTTACTGCATTAAGTATATTGGACGCCAACAGATGATCTGCTTTGCTTACATTTTTATAATCGGTAAGCTCTGAAACATTGACTACCAGGAATACAAAGGCTGCAACAAGAACTCCGGCTCCCCTTATAATCGCACCCGTTTTTTTACGCAAAAACAAATCGACCAATCCATCCGCCATAATCCCCAAACCTATAAAGGAAGTAAAAGCATTGCGGTTGCAAATCCACACCAATTCAAGAATAAAATTAGGTCCAAAGGGAACCCAAAACAGCACAAAACCCAGGAGTATTTTTACCACTGCCCCTTTTGGGCTTACATCATCCTGTTTATCATATGCAATCAATGCTGCCATAAGGCTAAAAGCAAAAAACAGAACTAAAAATAAGTAAGACCCATTGCTAAGGACAGTTCTCATACCCCTTGGGAAACCGTTAAGGTACAGCGGAATATGAGCCTGGCCAAATACATTTGTAATCTCGTCCAGCACCTTTAATGTATGGGCTATATAATCACTTTTTACCATCTGCCCCCGTACCGCACTATTACCTACATGGGAAAATATTTTATAGTATGTGCCAATGGCCAGAAGGTTTATAAAAGGCAGGATTACAGACCATTTCCGGCGCAGTATGTTCCAGTTTGCAGCCATGAGCAATAGGGCACAAAAAAAGCTTAGCACCGTTACTTGTTCATAGTATCCCATGGATAATAAGTTGGTGAAAAAAAAGGCAATAAGCTGTGAAATGCTGTTCTTTTTAACAGAAAGGTTTAAAAAATACAGTGAGAGGGCCATCATAAAAATGCCTACAACAATGCGGGTGGATGCGGAAATCCAATAGGTGGCTTCCGTTCCCAGGGGCAACAGGCCAAATATAATCAAAAAGGGCATTCCCACCGGAATATCATTGTCCTCAAGCACTTTACATATAAGATAGGCACTGGCTGCATGCATAAAGGTAATAATAAAAAACACTATTCCCATTGCGCCCCAAAACCTTCCCCAAATATAGGGATCGGACAGGTTGGCTAAAGGACGTACGGTGTAAAGCTTCGTTCTTATTACCACATCATTAAAAATATCATCATACAGCCTATATCCCCCATACTGAATCCAGTCATCCAGGATGGGAAAATAGGCAAAACCATAGTATCCGTATTTTAATATCATTAATCCAAAAAAGGTAAACCAGTAAGTTTTCCTGCCAATATACCTTTTCTTATTTACCATGTGCATACTCCGTCCTAAAAGCTGCCGCAGGGCAGACATACATGTCTGCCCTTACGTTCATAATGCAATTACTTCTTGGTAGAATCTTCTTTATTTATTTCCAATGCTCCCGGTACTGATATATTCATGTACTTTGCCCCTGCAACAACAAATACCAGCATCAATGCGACAAGGATCAATGCCCTGGTCGCCCCGCTCCCTGTTAATACCACTGCACTAATACCCAGTATACCGCTTACTATATAGAGGATCACCACCGTCTGCTTCTGAGAAAAACCTGCGTCAATCAGCCGGTGATGCAGATGTCCCCTGTCAGCCTCCATAATCGGCTTACCGTTAAAAAGCCTTCTTAAAATAGCATAGCCGGTATCAAAAATGGGCAGGCCCAGTATCAACAAGGGCACGGCAAAGGAAATCACCGCATATCCTTTAAACAATCCTTCCACCGAAACCGAAGCCAAAACAAATCCAAGGAATGTGGAACCCGTATCACCCATAAATATCTTTGCAGGATTAAAATTATAAGGCAAAAACCCCAGGCATGCTCCGGCAATGGCTGACGTCAGCAATCCAATCGTATCTTCACCTACTAAAAGAGCAATAAACAACAAGGATATGGATGAAATGGAACAAATACCTGTGGCCAGTCCGTCCAGTCCATCAACCAGGTTTACCGCATTGGTTATACCTACAATCCATATTACCGTAATAGGGATGGACCACATCCCCAGCGGAATTAGCTCCTTATCACTGAATATATTGGGATTTGTTAAAAAATCAATTCGTACTCCATGAAAAACAACCACAAGAGCTGCTATAATCTGGACAACAAGCTTTATCTTTGGTCCCAATTGTTTTACATCATCTATTACTCCCAAGATTACAATTATAAGGGAACCCAATATTATGCCCCTGATTGCAGTATTCAATTGAATAAAGGATAAAACGCTGACAAGGAACCCATAAAATATGGCTAGTCCACCAAGACGAGGGATAGGTTGCTTATGTACTCTTCTCTCATCCTTGGGAATATCAATGGCACCTATTTTAATGGCCAAAATCCTAGCCAAAGGGGTTGCAGCAAAAGCCACTAAAAAGGAAACGACAAAAGATAAAATCAATAGTAAATTATTGTAATCCAATCAAAGCACCTCTTTTATATATTAAATTATAATTTTCCCATATTGTTTTGACGTAAATAATTGCTTTTTGTTGCCTTCCTTATTTATTATTGTTCTACATTATTCAACATGTTCCTTTAACCCTTGTAGTACAAATATTGCACATAACTGTAACCTTTTTAATGTCAAATAACATATAATGTAACGAGGCTAAAAAGTCCCACTCCATTTAAACCATCATTTACAGAAACTTTATAATTTCCCCCGCTGTCATGGTAAACAGCTGTATTGGGAGGAGTCCTTGTGATTGTTTGGAAATGCCCCAACCCCAAATGCAATATTAACAATGTACTACAGGAAGGTTCAAATCTTTTAATAGAAGATAAACGGGAGCTAATACGTACCTATGACACACAGTGCAGCAACTGCCTTAAAAAATACCAAATAATATTCAATATAAGACTGAAAGAACTTACCATTAAATCCAAAGGCAGCGATTAGCTTTTCATTGGTTCTCTGCAGGTTCAGGTAATTTAAACTGCAATACCTGAACCTGCTTTTTTATCATTTTTTACAGTATTCCATGTTATCCTGAATCATTTTAAGCAGTTGCTCTCCACTGGTGTTGCCAAAAACCGTCAATCTCTTCAACTGGGTCAGCCCTTCTTCCCTGCAATTTACACCCTTATCTCCCACTATAACCTGAACTTTATATCCGGCTTTTTGGGCCATGTCCTGCAACTCCGCATTAAACAAACCGTAAGGATATGCAAACACATGAAAGGTTTTGCCCAACTCTTTTTCAATAAGGTAGCGGGAGCGCCTTAATTCAAACTGTGCCTTTGCCCTGTCCAGCTTTGTCATGTCCAAATGCAGGTCGGAATGACTTTGTATATCAATAACACCACTGCGTTCCATTTCTCTTGCCTGGTCCCAGTCAAAATGGGGATAAGTGACACCTTCTACCTCTCCCACCCTGCTGGTCACTATAAAAATGGTAGCCTTCATACCAAGCCTCTTCAATATAGGATAGGCATATTCATAATTGCTGCTATATCCATCATCAAATGTGATAATCAACGGATTTTCGGGCAGTTTATTTCCATATACCACATGGTTATAATAGTCCTTAAAAGTAATAGTATTATACCCTGCTTTTTTTAATGCCAGCATGTGTTCCTCAAACTTTTTGGGGCTAATGTTGACAGAACTTTGAGCCATATCGTAATTATCCGTCAAATGATGGTACAACAGTATAGGAACCCTTTGGTGGTATGACGATTTACTGTCCGCCATGGCAGAAGCGGTTTGTACATGCAATACCAAAAATATTACTACGGATATTATACCCAATATTTTTCGCACATCTTTCATAATTCCGTCTCCTTAATAACATATGCCTGCCTATCCAAATTAAAACGGCATATTTACCCGACCTTTTCATCCCAATAAACACATTATATTATATTATCTTATTTTTATTATGTCTACATAATTTGATATTCATCCTCTGTTTTATCAAGCAAAAGATGGAATTTGGCTATAAAAAACACAGAAACAAATTCTGTGTCTAAAATACCGAAAACACATTATTAATTTTTTCCTTTACGCTTCAATTCTATAAAAAACAAACATAATTATCAATGATTTTTAGAAAAATTTACAATTTATTAATATTTTTTTAACCCCTTTGTAATATTATTGTAATATAGTCAGTTTTCCTTGTGTATTATTTTACTGCCAAACCCTGCATCAAAAGCCAAACCTAAAGATAATATCACCACGGCACAGCCAATCAACCATGAATAACGTATAACGGACATCAGTATTGCCAATACAAGCACACCCACCAAGTATTCTTCATATATGTTTGTAGTGCTGTCAAATAAATCGAGCACCTTCCTTCCTATATAAGAACATAATGCAGAAAATCCGACTAAAAACGCAATCATTAGAAAAATTACAGCAATGGGCAAGCCTATAATGGTGATGGCCATTAAAATTGTAATAATAGGAAAACATAAAAATAAAACTGTTCCGATAATAATTTTCCGTACTATGTTGTCCTCAACACAATAGGAAATCCTCATAATCCGCTCTTTTGCCACGCTTATGACTAGCAAGGAACATAAAGCGATAATCAATAATCCAATACTGCTTAAAAATCCACGCCTATTCATGAAAGGTAAGGAAAATCTGAAATGAAAAAACGGTAAATTAATACTGCCAATGCTTATTCCTATGGAATCCCCTGCTATCTTTGAGCCCGATGCCTTTTGTATGTTTTTTGACCCGATGGCTACAACATCTCCCCGTACATCCGCCTGCGGCCCAAGAGATACATTCCCAAATACGGCAACCACATTACCTTTGACCGCCGCATTTACATATATATTACCAAATATGGCTACAACATCCCCACCTACCGAATCCCTTGTGTTAATGTTTCCAAACACTGAAACCACACTACCAGCTACCGGTTCTTCTATATCAATGTTGTTGAATATGCTTATCCTGTCTTCCTGCTTTGAAGATGCCATCACCCGTACCGATGAAAAAATGAGCAATATGCAAAGAATAAAAATCCAAACTTTTTTGGCCATATTAACCCCCTCTAACCTAATCATGTTTAAGCACCCTTGTGCTCATGATATAAGTGATCACGGAAATGGCTGTTACCGACAATAAAAGGTCATAATAATTCCTAAGCAACACATAGTAAATATCAAAAACAGAATTTCCGACAATCATCACCGTTTTATACGAACTTTCTGCTGCAACCAGAATTTTATTCAAAACATCTATCGTAGAACCACTGTTCAGTACAACACCTACAAAGTCCAAAGAACTGATGCTGTGCAAGAAAATAACCATCCATACCATTATCATTAAGAAAATCGCTGAAGCTGCAGCATAAAAAAGATGCAATGAAATTTTTGGAAATCCCTTTTTCTTTATAAACACCTGGTCTATTTCCCTCATCACGCATTCTTCAAAACCATCCCTGGGTTCCAACAGGGGCTGGGATTCTATATAATCAATTGCATCGGACAAGAGAGAGTATTGCTCACCGCACACACTGCAATTTCTTATATGCTGCTTTAAATGGTAGGTATCAATGTCATTTAATTCGCCATCAAAATATTTCATCATCACTTCATTTGCTTCAATGCACTTCATAAAGCTTCCTCCCTTTTAACATCCACTAATTTTTCGCGCAGCATATGTCTGGCCCTATGTAAACGGTTTTTCACAATGCTTAACGGTTCGTCCAATATCTCACATATTTCTTCATAGGAATAGCCATGTTGGTGGAACAGTATAATGGGCAGTTTATACTTATCCGGTAGAGAATTGATGGCTTCCTCAATCCTTTTCTTCTGCTCGAGCTTCAGGTATGCGCTTTCCGGACTGTCATTATGTCCCGGCTCATATATCATGTCATCCACGGATGTCGTTTCAACCTTCTTTTTTCGCAAAATATCCAGGCAATAATTAGATGTTATTTTTACAGCCCATGTGGAAAATTTATACCGAGGATCATACCGGTCCAATGACCTGTATAATTTTATAAACACTTCCTGTGCTACATCATTAGCTTCTTCCTTGTCATTTATCATTCTCAATACGATGGTATATACCAGTTTTTTGTAACGGGTGACGATTTCTGCAAAAGCATCTTTATTACCTTTCAGGCATTGCCGGATAATTTCATAATCGGTTAATTCCAACTTAATTCCTTCCTTCCAATCGTCTTCTTTATTTAAATGTACGTACTTAAATATCAATATGTCTGAAATATGATAACAATATAATAACACAACAGCAAATTTTTTTGTCTTTAAAAGAAACTCTTACGTTTTAATTTTATAGCATAATGCGGTCAAAAAAAAGAGACCTTTTAGGTCTCTGTTAAAAAATCTAATCCTTACATGGCCTGCCCTGGAATGATTCTTCAGCACCCGGGAATTGGGACCTCTGCGGTGGGAAGAATTCATCCACCGGGAAGCGGATTCTTTCGAATAAGTCACATGGATTATCTTCCGTTGCAGCAACGCATTCTTTTTCAGGAATGCAGAAATCAAAGGCAGGTATAAGTAGTTGTACATTTCTTTCTATCTTAATAATTGAGAACAATCCAAGAGTTACAAATACCCTCTTTCTTTCTACACCCGCTACCAATTCGCTGCCAAAGCAATTTGCAACGCTTTCAGGAATTCCTGCCAAATCTATCTCATTGGTTTCAAACAGCCTGTCGGTAATGTCTACCAGTTTTGCTGCCAGGCAAATAGGATCAACAACTTCTACCTTTGCTTTAGGCAAGTTTGTTTTTGGCCACAACTGCGGGTCAAAAGCATCCTGCTTAAATTTAGATTCAAATACTCTTGCTTTTCCTTCGGAGCCAAAGAGTATTACTGTCTTGTCGAAAGTTGCCAAGCCTTCGACTTCCGTAGGTCTTCCCACATTTGTAAAGGCATCCAGCACTATCCTAAAGAAGAATTTTACATTGACAGTGAAGAATCCTCTATTAAACGGAACTTCTTCTACATCCGGGAATACCCAGATAATCTCTGCTTTCCTGCATTTTACATTTATTGCCCTGTCAACAATTTCCTGGCTTTGCCGGGTTAGAAATACTCTTAAGTCTTCAAGACAATCCTTTTCCCTACACGAGTCATACACTTTGTCGACCTGGATGCATACCGCTTCTCTAAACGGTGGCAAACCACCCACAATGGGACCCGGGCTTAATTTTTCAGACATATGATCAACCCTCCTATAATATTTTGTAACCCCTATTAAGATATAGGGATAAATTGCTTCAATAACATAATATGTCGTTTCCCATTATGTGTGATTATTTTAAAAAAAATATCAATTACCACCGCAAGAAGCATATAGATAGTAATGATCAGGAATACAAAAGGAGTGATGATATTGTCTGAAACCATTGCAAACCAGTATTACGTAATGCAGTCTGCAAAAAATCAGCAATGGCATTTTTTCTATCATCCCAATAGCGGTATATGCTATAAAAAAAAATCTGGCAGTGGGTGGAGCGATTATGAAATACTGTTTAAGGCAGGATTAGGTGACTTTGACGTTTTAGTAGATCCAAAAGATAATATTCACCTGGTATGCCAGGATAAGCCGGGCAGCATTATATACCTCATGTATAACGGGCAGCAATGGCATAAGTATATCCTGCTGCAGAGCAAGTCCAGTCATACATATCCCAAGTATTTTAAAATTCTTTTCATAAACGGCTGGATTAATTTGCTGTACATTATAAGATACAAGGAAAAGAATATGCTGGTACATCAGGTACTTGACAATAACAATGTGGAGCCCAGTGTACTGGACTATGTGGAGACATCTGCCTGCCCTTTCAGTGCTTCTATAGATGAGCAAAACAACATTCATGTATATTATAAAAGAAGCGAATCCCCGGATAAGCCGGGTTACAGGATTTATGTCTGGTCTAAAAAGAGCTGGAGCGAATACATCCCCCTGGACTTGGGAACCGGCGACGCATCAATACCTCATGTCATCATAGATTATGCAGGAAACATACACATGGTATATTTAAGCAAATTAGAAAAAACATATAATATTATGTACAAACGCCGGCCTGTTAACAATTTTAAAAGTGCTCCCTGGGATAAAGAAATTTGTGTTCAGTCGGATGTTTTTGAAGACTCCTTCCCTATCATTATGACCACCGATAAAAGATTATGGATTTTATGGAAGTTTGATTTGAGGGTGCTCAGCATATTTTCCGATGACGGAGGCTTAACATGGAGTAATCCGTCCCAGTTTTTAACAGGCAGATACGGCAATATCACCCGATTTGGTTGCAGGATTTCCGATTCCTTGATTAAAAACCGGATGATATGCGACCAGTGCTACGGATACATTACAAATACGGATGTAAACTTATATATAGTATCAGGTTACCTGGAACAAATCCCGAGACATGTTCCAAAACCGGAAGTAAAACTACCCGGCTACGAAGTAGAGGAGTTTGCTTCTTCCCATTCCTCAAGTCCTGCTGACAAGCCCTCGGAGTCAAACCCTGAAAGCATTGAAAACACCAAGCTGAGAATTATGTTTAATATGTTGCAGGATGAGCTTTCCCAGATCAAGAAAAAGCTGATTGAGCTCAGCCAATTTTCCAGGATGGACGAAGAGTTAAAAAAATACATTGATGAAAAATACGGTACCGAAATTAAAAGCTTAAAAGAAGAATTTAAGGGGCTTGTTAAAAGGATTGAACAGATTGAAAAAAATCAAGAGGATATCATACACAGGGATATTGAAAAAATTAATAAAGATATTTCCGTTTTAAAACGAAAAAGCAATAAAATAAGCTTTGATGACCTTATTCAGCAAGATAATACTAATACTACCAAGTAATAGGATAATCCACGTATCCACCGTAGGGGCCGCCGCCTGCGGCAGCCCGAGGTATTTTTTTCCCACAGTTTTATTTATTTAAAAGCCGGTTCATTTCAAAAACAGCAGCTTCAATTAGTTTATCTATTTCTTCATCGGACAGTTTTTCTTTTATCATGCTTTTTAATGCCTGGATTGCCTCCTGCTTCTTATCAGGGCCGTTGCCTCCCCCTATTGTCTGTTCCAGTGCCGTTACCACTTTCTTTGCTATGGAATAATAATTATTCAGCTTTTCCCCTTCAATCTTAATGCCTATAAACTGAACAATATATCCCCCGACAATAAGCAATGCAACCTGGACTAAAATGGTTAAAACCTCCATAATCCATTCCCCAAACATGCCTCTTCCCCCTTATTCCATTTCTTTTAATCTTTGCTGGGTGATGATGTATTCCCCCCAGGTTAAAGGGGAATCCAAATCATGCTCATTCAGTATGATCCCCTTTTCCTTCCATGCTTTATAATAATCTTCCGCATAATGTTTATCAGTTTTGTCCGAATAAGCAAATTTATATCCAAAATAATTGCATAAGGCCTTTGCCATATGGGTCGTAAAATCATCCTGCCACTGTATATTGTTTAATATTTCTTCTTCCCTGGGATTGGTTATAAACATTATTTCAAGAAGTATTGCAGGCATATTGGTATAACGCAATACATGGAAGCTTGCTATTTTTACTCCGCGGTCAGCACTCCTGATAAATTCCACCATTTGTTTCTGTACCACCTGGGCCAGGGGATAGGCCTTTCCCGAGGTCCCGTAGCAATAGGTTTCTGTACCATGGGCATTGGGATCGCCTGCCCCATTACAATGGATACTGATGAAATAGTCGGCCTTGTTTTGATTTGCCATATCACACCTTGACTGCAAATCAACAAATTGGTCACCCTTTCTTGTTAAAATCACTTGTATTCCGCTGGCTGCAATCTTTTCACCAAGCTTTAAGGCAATGCTTAAGTTTATGTCCTTTTCCAGGCTGTACCTGCCCAGCGCCCCCGGGTCCTTCCCTCCATGGCCAGGATCAAGAACGAGCTTCACTCTATTACCTCCTTCTACAACATTATCTCCTTATTTTCGTACTACCCAGTGCCTTGTTTTTTTATGTTCTTTAATCAAGCAACATTTCATATATTGTAAGGTGGTATACCTATTTCTAATGGATGAAGGTGTATAAATATGATAACCAGCATATTAAACTCCGGTTTTGGGCACGCCGTAAGATTCATAGCGATGGTAGAAAGCATAAGAAAATACAGCAATATACCCATTTCATGCCTGGTAAGCGGAAGCATGCAAAAATTCATAAGCTTAAACACATCCAGGTACAACTGCCAGGTGTATAATATTTATTATTATGACTCCCTGATTAAAAATAAGATAAAGCGCCACGTAAGCAGCAGGCATAAAAGAGTATTGAATAAATTAAATACAACATCAATCATGATTAATGACTTTTTTATAAATACATCCAATATCCGGAAACTGTTTCCAAAGGATGCCATTACCTGCTGTCTTTATCATGGCGACCTAAACATACATGAAGAAGACGATGATAATATAAAATACTTCAAAAAGAGCGTGTGCCACGCTGCTTCCCAACATGATATATTTTTTCATATAAATATTGAACAGCCTGATTTTATTCCAAATATTAAATGCGCCTACATACCCATACCCATAATCACAAGACAGGTGTCCATGGATAAGGATGCGGTAAAGAAAATTTTAGGGCTGTCCCCGTCGGATAGATTTATACTAATCCATGCCGGTTCTGCCGTAATGGAAAATGTGTACAGCAACCTGTATGAATTTTATACTGCAGTCAATAATTTAAAAACGGACTACCGCATTGTGGTATCCAACAGCCTGGAAAACAACAGCTTTCCCTTCCGCCGGCACATTATAAAAGCGCCCCTGTTTAATAACGGCATTGATTTGGTCAATGCCAGCGAGCTGGTTGTATCAAAACCCGGCATGGGAATACTTCAGGATTGCATTGCTGTCAAAAAACCCTTATTATTCCTCCCCGGTGATTTTGCGGAAAGAAATTTAAAGATCAGCCTGCTTAACAAACTGCTGGATAACAATTTGCCCCTTTTAAAAAAAATATCTTCATCGGAGCTTAAAAAATGCATGGATGAATGCCTGGGTATTGCTGAACTGTATAAGGCTGCCTATGAAAAGGTATATACCAATGGAGCTGATGTACTGGCAAAAAGCATGGAAATTTTAAGAAATGCAAAATCCCATGATATAAATGAGTACATACCTGCTCTGTACAAGATTACTCCTTATCATTGATTCAATTCCTGGCAATACGGTTTATAGCCGACAGGGCCTGCTCAATTTCAGCCCTGGTTGTAAAACAGCCCATGCTAAAGCGAACCGTACCGGTATCAATGGTACCTATGGTCCGGTGGGCAAGATAGGCGCAATGCAGCCCACCCCTTACGGCAATCCCATAATCTTTATCAAGCTGTGTGCACACCTCCACACTGTCCTTATTTCCAATGTTTATGGATACAACCCCCACATGCTCGTTCAAAGGGCCCAGCCCATATACCTTCACCTTTGGTATGCTGAACAAGCCTTCCAAGAAGTATTTCAAAAGTTCCCTTTCATGCCTCAACATTTCACTTATTCCCTTTTCCAAGATAAACTTTACGCCTTCATTCAGCCCTGCAATACCAGGAGTATTTAGAGTACCGCTTTCATGCATATCCGGCATAAAGTCCGGCTGATAAGGGCTTTCAGAAATACTGCCCGTGCCTCCTTCCTTGAGGGTTTCTGTCTGAATCCCCTCCCGGATATATAAACCGCCCGTTCCCTGCGGCCCCAGTAATCCCTTATGCCCCGGAAAAGCCAGCACATCAATGGCCATTTCATCCACATCAATGGGTACTATTCCTGCGGTCTGGGCCGCATCCACCATAAACAATATGCCCTTCTTTCTTGCCATACGGCCTATATCGCCAATCGGGTTTATGTTCCCGGTCACATTGGAAGCATGGGTAACGACAATCATTTTTGTTTTATTATTGACCAGTTTAAAAATATCCTCCACCTTTAATTTCCCATTGCTGTCCGCCTTTGCAATGGAAAGGTTCACCCCCGATGCCTCCAGTTTCTTCAAAGGGCGTATTACTGAATTATGCTCCATACTGGTGGTAATAACATGGTCCCCCGGCTTTAAAATTCCTTTTATTCCGACATTTAGTGCCTCCGTGGTATTGCTTGTAAACGAAACGCATAACGGGTTGGATATACCAAATAATTTGCACAGGTTTTCCCGGCATTCATATATCTTTTCACTGGCCTTAATTGCCATTGTATGCCCGCTCCTGCCCGGATTGGCACCGTATTCTTTCATACAGCGTATCATTTCCTCATAAACCCTTTGGGGTTTAGGCCATGATGTGGCTGCATTGTCAAGGTAAATCATGTGGCTAGCTCCCTTCATTTAAATATTTTTAATTTAAAAAATATCGGTGATTTTATCACCGATATTTTTTTTGTTCTATTCCTCAAAAGGGCAAATATATTGAGCCTGATCTGGGTAGAAGTCAGCAGGGAATTCAACAGTATCAAAATCATCGCATGGGCTTATATCTGCATAGTTCTTACACTCTCTTGGAGGAACGCAATAAGGAAATGCCTTATCAAGTTTCAACTGTACTCTTCCTATTACCTTTGGAATAATAAATACTCCTACCGCAAGGGTCATTGTACATTTGCTGCCGCTTTCTCCTTCACAATCGCATTCTATAAATTCATCCAATATCTCTGTTCTTGTTTCAACAATCACATCAAACTTGAATTCCGGGCGGGTATCCGGGTGGTACATCACGATATCTAAGTTAATATCTTCTAAAGAGCATGGTATTTCATAACATTTTCCACCTTGCACTACTTTTACTATGTAGTTTATTACAACTACCATTTTCACTCTTTTGCAACCTTCCGGAAGTATTGAACTTTCTAATACCTTTAAGGAACCGGGCTTTATAAACCCATTATCAAATTTTACTTCGATATCACAGCTATCAGCATCGATTCCCCTGGGCAATTCTATTTTTATATTATCGAAGCAAACTTTCTTTAGGCAACTGTCAAAAACTTTATCCACAAGTATGCATTCAAAATTTCTTTCGTAGGGTCCACTATAATCATTTACCATCTTCTTATAACCTCCTTGACGAATAGATTATTAATTGATAATACCACAATTTAGTATATACGGGTGAGTAATGAATTGTTACATTCATTAAAATTGCTCTCCTGACTTCTACCTTTTATCAATATATGTGGGATATAAAAAACTGTTACTACAAGAACAATTAATTTTATCCCTTAAAAGACATTAAAGGAAAGTAAAACAAAAACAAACATATAAATATAGTAATCAATATTTATAAGGTGGTGATACCATGCAGCAGAAGATGTTTCTTATAAAGAAAAGCAATGGTATATTTTATAATTTTTATCTGTCGCAAACAGGAGGCATTTGCTACAAGCTCTATTCCCTTCATAATAATGAAAAAATGGACCCGTTTGAAATCAGCATTATTGAAGAAAAAATACTGGAGTTTTATGTCACAATAGATAGTGAAGATAATATTCACATACTCTGCCTTACCAAGGACGGAGACTTGAAATATTTTATAAATAAGGAAAACATATGGAACAATAAGGTTCTTTCCCACTTTGACCTGCGTTCAAATATGATAAGGTCCCTTTTTATTCATGTGTCAGGCAAAAAATTATATGTAATTTATGCGGCAAGCAATTTGATGAATCTGAACCTGTGGACCATTTATTTTAAATGCTGGGACGGGTTCAAATGGAATAATACAAGCGTCGGCATGACCATTTGCGATAAAGAATTCCCGCCCTACTATGCGGCAGTTGATCCCCAAAGCAATATACACGTAGTATATAAAAACTCCGGCATCAGGGAAACCCAGTTATTTTACAGGAAATTCCATTCCCAGTTTTCCCTATGGAGTACACCGGAAAAAACGGTTATTTCTCCTGAAACCATAGGCTACTATTACATATATTCCGATACCCGGGGAGGGTTGCACCTGGCATGGGCCACATCCACCGGCACAAATTATAAAATGCTATACAAGAAAATTAATACAAAAACATTAAACAACAAACGTTACGATAGGATTGTGACTTTAAATATCTCCAGTTCCCCCTATTTTCAGCCGGTAATATTTGAAATCCAGCAAAAAGTATGGGTAATGTGGAAAAGCCAGAATGAATTTTACTGCTGTGAAATGGACCCTTCAGGAATATCCGGTAGTGCCGTCTCACCTGTTCAGTACCCCGTTGATTCTATTCCCATGCTAGTGGAGTTTATCAATAATTATGAACCGGAAAAACAAAGCTTTGACGGGCGGCTTCTTTATGCGGTTCCAGGAGATTTTGTCGACCTGATTCTTCCGAAATATGCTTCCAACGACCTTTATGAAGATATTCCAATAGATACTTCGGATATGCCTCCTGAAGAATTTAATCCTTCCCCAATAGCTCAAGGCTTGCCTAAGGAAGTATCAATAGTACAAAAAAAAGAACAGCAAATGATCGTATACGATAAAATAGATGAAATGAAAAATGATAACAGAAAAATACTCAATATACTGGAAGAAGTTAAAAATCAGCTTGCTAAGCGGGATATGGTTAGCGTGCTTGAGGAAATCCGTGAACAAAACAATCGCTTAACCGAACTGATCATCAGTATGCTCAATAAAGATGAAATATCCTCATCAAATGAGAAGCAAAACAACAATGGTATGTTTAAAAAAGTATTCAATATTTTCAGGTAAAAAATTATGTTAAAAACCATGGCAGGAAACTTTTCCATAAGGATTCATGTTTCTTGCCATGTTTTTGTATCTTATTCAATCATACTTGTTCATAGGCTTTATAACAGTCATTGCCTATTTCCTTATAAATCCCTTTTATCTTTATACCCAGTTGCTCGGATACCTTTTTTACTATTGGAAGTTTATTCTTTTTAAATCTAAGAGCATAGCTGCATCCGCCTTTTGATATGGATCTTGGCGTATGAAGCATTCCCACATTTTCCCCTTCATAACCCAATTGTCTTTGCACCCTTGTTGCTAGAGTCACAGATGAATATATAGCTAAATAATAATCCATTTTATCCTCTCCTTAAAGCGTTTCAACGAGGCACAATATAAATTATTAAATATTAAATGTATCAAATATATCCGTCAATACATTTTATGTTGAATACATATAAAAAGTGAGCCGGATAGGCATAAAAAAAGCCGTGTTGTAATACACAGCTTTTTTTCTTTTATTTGCCTATAAACATTTGCACATATATTTTCCCATACCTTGAGCTTTCTGCAATACCAATTCCTATATAGTTATAGTTTGCATTGAGAATATTTTTCCTGTGCCCTTCCGAGTTCATAAGAGAGGTATGTGCCTTTTCTACAGAGCTGTTCCCTGCCAGGTTCTCTCCTGCCGTTTTATAACTTATACCAAATTGTTTCATCATATCAAAGGGTGAACCGTAAGTGGGCGATGTATGGGAAAAATAATTCTTGCTCACCATGTCCTGTGCCTTGAGGTTTGCTACCTCCATCAATTTCATGTCAAACTGGAGTGGTTTTACCCCTGCTTTTGCCCGTTTTGCATTGATAAGATCAAGCATCTTTTGAGCTTCAGCACTTACCTTACTATCTCCCGGTTCTGAAGGAGTCGGTGTTTCCTGTGCCGGTGGATTAGGTTGTGGCGTCGGTTGCGGTGTTGGATTAGGTGCCGGCGTCGGGTTACTGCTTGGTGGATAATAAGGCTTTAAATACTGCCCTGAGGCTACTCCCACAACATCATTATTCAAATGGATAACATACCATGTCCCAAGTTTTCCAATACAATCAACGATTTGGTCACGGTAAATAACCGCTACTTTTGGGAAATTCGTCCCCGGTCCGCTTCTTACATTCAATCCCTCTGCCGTTACCTTTAGTTGCGCCGGTATATTGGTACGGCTAAAAGGAGTCTTTGTTACCGCAGCAGCAATCGGGGACACACTGCCAACAAATATGGTACAAAGTATTGCTATCACTATGATAAGGGATAATGCTTTTTTCACTCATATCACTCCTTAGCATATATTGTTAACTCATAATTAGTTTGAACAGAAATCTACTTTATTATTATTGTTAAATTGTAGAAAATGGTTGGTTCATATATTTTTTAATATGCTAAGGAGGTTTAATCATTATCCAATTTATAGGTTATCCCTTATGTATTGCACTGCGGAATCAATGGATTCCTGGACGGTCTTTTCTTCTGCTTCCTTTTCTTTTCTCAGCTTATATTCAACTATCCCGTCCTTTGCTTTCTTTCCTATCGTAATACGAACAGGTATTCCAATCAGGTCCGCATCCTTGAACTTGACACCGGGCCGTTCATTCCTGTCGTCGAGCATTACCTCTATACCCGCATCCTGCAGCTTTTTATATATTTCTTCGGCAATGCCCATTTGCACTTCATCATTGGTATTTACAGGTACGATTATAACATGATAGGGTGCCACCGATACCGGCCATATGATGCCGTTTTCGTCATGGTTTTGTTCTATAACCGCAGCCATGCACCTGTTCACACCAATGCCATAACAGCCCATTACCATTACCTGTTCCTTACCGTTTTCATCAAGGTAAGTACATTGGAGCGCTTTACTGTACTTTGTACCAAGTTTAAATATATGCCCTACTTCTATTCCCTGGGCGGTCTTAATGGGATGCCCGCACTGGGGACATGCATCACCTTCCACTATCTTCCGCAAATCCTCAACCATGGTTGCTTTAAAATCCCGTCCAATATTTGCATTTTTATAATGGAAACCGGTTTCATTGGCACCGATAATGAAGTTCTTCATATTGGCAACTTCCAAATCAACAAGTATGTCGATATCCAAACCTATTGGCCCGGCAAACCCAACCTCCGCTTTTGTAATCTCCCTGACCGTATGGGCATCTGCCATTTCCAGCTCAATGCAACCCAAAAGGTTTTGCAGCTTGGTTTCATTTACGTCCCTGTCACCCCGGACCATAACAGCAACCACCTTGTCATCGGCTTTATAAATCAAGGTTTTTGCAAATAATTTGGGTGAGCAGCCAAAAAAGTCCGTCAGCTCTTCAATGGTCTTTACATCAGGGGTCCTTACCTTTTCCAGGGGCTTGTTTTCTTCATCCCTTAACGCCTCCTGCGGTACGCACCGGGCCTTTTCATCATTGGCCGCATAGCCGCAGGCATCGCAAAAAGCAATTACACCCTCACCAACGTCTGATTTTACCATAAACTCCTGTGAACCGGAGCCTCCCATTGCCCCCGTATCGGCATCCACAACAATATAGTCCAAGCCCATGCGGTCAAAAGCCTTGCAGTAGGCCCTGTACATCTTTTGATAGGATTCGTCCAGACCCTTTTCATCCCTGTCAAAGCTATACGCATCTTTCATGATAAATTCCCGGCTTCTCATCACACCAAAGCGGGGCCTTCTTTCATCCCTGTACTTGGTCTGTATTTGATAAAGAATAAGGGGAAGCTGCCTGTAGGACTTGACTTCATTTTTTACGGTTTCGGTAAATATTTCTTCATGGGTAGGCCCAAGGCAAAAGTTTCTTTCGTGCCGGTCTTTTAACCGGAACATCTCCGGGCCAAATACTTCCCATCTGCCGGACTGCTGATAGTATTCGGCAGGAAGCAATGCGGACATCAGCAGCTCCTGTGCCCCTTCCCTATCCATTTCTTCCCTTATAATCTGCTCAATCTTACGCAAGGTTCTGTAACCTAAAGGCAGATAGGAATAAATTCCTGCTGCTAATTTACGCATCAGGCCGGCCCTCAGCATAAGCTGATGGCTGGCAATTTCAGCTTCTGCAGGTACTTCTCTTAAAGTTGGTATAAACATTTGAGATACTCTCATTTTCTATCATCCCTTTCAGTTATAATATTAATAATATAGCCTCAAATCCCGAAAAAGGGACCGAGGCTAACGGTGGTACCACCCTAATTGATACAATCATCATGTATCCACTCTATCCTATAACGGCAGGTGCCGCTGTACCTTCATGTCTCCATTGGTACAGTGCTCCAAGGTGGGTTCAAAACCGTCTTTTGGAAATTCTCACCAACCATTTCCTCTCTGAAAAAAGACCTGGTTTTTACTATTCCTCTTCGTCGCCTTTACCAATATCCAATTAATATTCTTTTTTATAATAAAATATAAACCGTATCCTGTCAAGGTACCAGTTTAATGGTTGCCACAGCCTGGGCAGCAACCCCTTCACCGGTACCCGTAAACCCCAGCCCTTCCGTTGTGGTAGCCTTTATATTAACCGAGGTTTTTTCAGTTCCCAAGGCTTCTGCTATATTTGCCGCCATCTGCTCGATATAAGGCGCAAGTTTTGGACGCTGCAATACAACAGTGGCATCAATATTGTTTACCGCGTATCCCTTTTCCTCCAGCAACTCTCCCACCCTTTTCAACAGCAGTATGCTGGATATGCCTTTGTATCTATCATCGGTATCGGGAAAATGGTACCCGATATCCCTCAGGGCTGCGGCACCCAATAGGGCATCCATAATGGCATGAACCAATACATCCGCATCCGAATGCCCCAGCAGCCCCTTTTCAAAGGGGATATGAACTCCCCCCAGCACCAATTTCCTGCCCTCCACCAGCCTGTGCACGTCATATCCATATCCTACTCTCAATTATATCCCTCCCTGCAGCTTTTATTCCTCATCCTCTTCTTCCCACTCCCTGCCTTCAACTATGGCTTCTGCAAAAAGAATATCCTCCGGGGTGGTAATTTTTATGTTTTTATAACTTCCTTCCACCATCTTTACCGTATACCCCATCCTTTCTACCAGTGCACAGTCATCAGTCGCTTCTATCCCTTCCCGGGCAGCTTCCTCATGGGCTGCCTTCAGTATATCCACGCGGAATACCTGCGGGGTTTGTACACTCCATAACCTGCTCCTGTCGGGGGTTTTCACAATGTTCAAATCCTCGTCCACCACCTTGATGGTATCCTTAACCCTAACCCCAAGGGCTGCCGCTCCATGTTCCCATGCACTTTTTACGGCTGCTTCAATATGCTCGGGCAATACAAAGGGTCTTGCACCGTCATGTACCGCTACAAGGGCAGCATTATTGCTTATTTCTTTTAACCCGTTATACACCGAATGCTGTCTTTCCCGTCCCCCGGCAATAATCTTGCTAACCTTGCCAGATCCTGATATATCAATGATTTCTTTGCAAAGCATTATATCTTCCTGCCTGGTTACAAGAATTACCTCATCAATCATTTTACATTCTTCAAAAGACTGCAGCGTATAAGCAAGTACAGGCCTGTCCGCAATGGTCAAAAACAGCTTATTTTTGGAATAACCCATACGGGTGCCGCTTCCTGCCGCAACAATTATCGCTGAGCAAAAGCCTGCCTTTTTTTTATCGGCCCCTCCGCCAAACAGGTTTTTTATTATCTGCATTACGTACCATCCCCCTAATACAAACCAAAAAAATTAATCAAAAAAGCCAACTCATAGGTTGGCTGTATCCAAAATTTATGGTTTAATACTGATAAGTCCGATGAAATAATTATACATAAAAACTATACGGCTTTTTCCATCTCGCATTTAGGCTTTGCAAAAATCATTCTTCCCGCCGGGGTCTGAAGTATGCTTGTTACAAGCACTCCCACCGATTCTCCCATATGCCTCTTGCCACCGTCAACAACTATCATGGTACCATCATCAAGATAAGCCACTCCCTGGCCGTTTTCCTTGCCCTCTTTTACCACATGTACAGTCATTTCTTCTCCCGGAAGGACTACGGGCTTAACGGCATTTGCAAGCTCATTTATATTTAATACGGCTACCCCTTGAAAGCTTGCTACCTTATTCAAATTATAGTCATTGGTTATCACTTTCCCTTTGAGCAACTCAGCCAGTTTCAACAGCTTACTGTCCACCTCATGTATATCCTCAAAATCCTTTTCTAAGATCTCAACGGGAATATTCAGCTCCTTTTGAATAATGTTCAGAACATCCAAACCCCTTCTCCCCCTGTTTCTCTTGAGGGTATCGGAAGAATCAGCAATATGCTGCAGCTCACGAAGAACAAATCCTGGAATGATAAGCGGCCCCTCTATAAAACCTGTACGGCAAATATCCGCAATCCTCCCGTCTATTATTACGCTTGTATCCAAAATCTTGGGCTGAACATCGGAACCCCATCGTTTTGAGGAACTTTTCCTCAAAATGGGAATATTATCAATCAACTCATCCTTCTTTTTAACTGCAATTTTCAATCCCAGGTATCCCATAATAATATTAAGAGTAACTGCCAACAGGATTCCAATATACGGGATGGACGTAATGGGCAATGATACTAAATTGGCAATGATTAAACCCCCGGTTAAACCTAATGAGCCATATATTATCTCGTTGGAAGTTTTATTCTGAAGTGTTTTTTCAATACGCATTAAAATATCCACGAGAAATGAAATGCATTTTGTCCCGCCTATGTAGAACAGTGTGGCTCCAGTCAAGCATCCTCCTAAATAAAGCATAACCGTCAGAACAATATTATAATCAGGGTCGATATCCACTTTATTAAAAAGCAGAAAAACAAGGCCTATACCGATTATTCCTCCTATCATCGATATTACACCTTTGACCACCCTATTGACCATTTGAATAGTCACCTCCCTCGTCAGCACACTCCAATTGACAAATAAAATGAAAACAAGAGGCTATACCTGTTCAATCATGTCTTCAATCATATGTTCTACTTCTCTTTGCCCCATGTTCTTGGCCAATACCAGTTCGCTTACGAGGATCTGTTTCGCACTGTTCAGCATTTTCCTCTCACCGGTGGAAAGTCCTTTTTCCCTATCCCTATGCATCAGGTTTTTTACAACATGCGCAACTTCATATATATTGCCGCTTTTAATTTTAACCATGTTTTCCCTGTACCTTTTATTCCAATTACTGCTCATATCTGTTTTTTCACTTTTGAAAATCTTCATGACATTTTCAGCTTCCTGCTGGTTGATAATATCCCTAACCCCTATTTCTTTTACGCTATCCAAAGGAATCATAACCTTCATGTCACCGATGGGCATTTTCATGACGTAGTATTTTTGTTTCTTCCCCAGTATTTCCTTTTCTTCAATTGACTCTATTATACCGGCACCGTGCATAGGATAAACTATTTTATCCCCGATATTATACATTCCTGCATTCCTCCTTGTAAAAATTCTTCGGGGTTTAATCATCATCAAAACCTGATTGGAATCTTATTACAAACTCCAACACACACATGGGATTCCCATCATGAAGCAATATATTCCATGTCTTTATTTTTGACATATCTAATTATAAGTATACTACAAATTGTGATTAGTGTCAAAAATTTATCATTTTAAGATAGTGTCAATTTGTTGTAGGATAATTAAACTTAAAGGTATCCCCATCTTTTTGATACAACGGGCTATATCACATACCCGCTGCGTTGTATGCCCTTTAAAATTGTTGATATTGGAGTTTTT
>JAAYHJ010000056.1 GCA_012735465.1 Clostridiaceae bacterium | reverse complement strand
TTACAATAGTATTCACAAGAGATCCTCCTTTTCAAAGGTTTTTGATGGTGATTCTATTGTATCAAAAAGTGAGGATCTCTTGTTTTTTTATCCTTAAAATGTCCTACAATTATTTTACACTATGCTTCGACTTGGCTATCCGGTTACTCATTTACCCAGTACTTTTTTCTTGATAAATTCCATACTCCATTAATAGTTTTGAACTTAAAAAAAAGTCGGTTTTTTGTTAACCGGCTATACAAATTTAAATATTTGATAGAATTTAACGGGCAGCTTTACAGTAGCTTTCCCGGCTTTTTGGATTTTCTGCCCACAGGCGTTCGGCCACATCCGCCCATGCCTTGGCTGCTTCTGTTGTTTTGGCACAAAGTACATCCACATCTTCCGGGGCTTCCAAATCTGTTGACTTCGCACCCGATTCTTTAACCATGGATGCCAATATTTCGGGATTGTCCAGCAAAGGACATGGACGCAAGGGATTGTTGTTAAACGGTTGGTTTCTGCGATAGGCCACAAACAAAGGAGAACGCAGTGCATCCAAAAGGGTTACATCATGAATATTTACGTTGGAATAATGAATGAATGCGCACGGCTCCACATCCCCGGCAGCATTAATATGCAGGTAGCGCTTTCCGCCCGCAATACATCCGCCGGCATACTCTCCGTCATTCCAGAAATCCATTGCAAAAATAGGCTTCTTCTCGCGGATTTCACGGATACGCCGATACATATATGCTCGTTGCTCGGGAGTAGCGAGAAGATCTGTACGTGCATCCTTTCCAACGGGTATATAGGTAAAGTTCCAAGAAAAACGGCAGCCACGGGCAATCATATCGTCAACAAATTCATCGGAACCAACACTTTCGGTATTATAGCGATGGTAACAGGTTGAGTATCCAAATAAAAGCCTGTGTGCTTTCATTCGTTCCATTGCTTCAATTACCTTGCGATAGGTACCTTTACCACGCCTCATGTCGGTAGCTTCTTCATCCCCTTCAATGGAAAATGCCAGTGCAAAGTTGCCTACCCGCAGAATATCCCTGCACAGTTCATCATCCACAAGGGTACCGTTGGTGAAAGCAAAGAAATAGCAATCCTGATGTTTTTCGCACAACTTAATAATATCCTTCTTGCGTATAAGGGGTTCACCGCCGGAGAATATATAAAAGTAAACACCCAATTCCTTGCCTTGTTGGCAAATAGAATCGAGTATCTCATAAGACAGATTATTTTTCTCTCCATACTGTGCGGCCCAGCATCCTGTACAGGACAGATTGCACGCACTTGTGGGGTCCATCAAAATCGCCCATGGAATATTGCAGTCGTATTTTTTCTCAATAGCACGTGCACGCTCTTCGCCTTCAAGGTTTGCATTAACTATAAAGCATTCTACAAACTTCTGCAAAAGCTTTGTGTCTACTTCCTGTACCAGATTTTCAGTAAAGGTGTGCCAAATATTGTTCTCATCCAGCAATATATTACGCAAAGCGTTTATCTGAACAGAATGTAAACCACCCCTATCCAACTTTTCAGCAATCTCCAACATCTTAGGCAACCTTCCCATAGGATTGTCTGAAATGTAGTTCAGCAGCAAATTAACCGCCGTTTTCTGAATCCTATTCATCATTTCTACCCCCTATAATATGTTGTTTTATTAACTAACCGTTTGGTTAATTTTATTTAAATATGTATTGCTGTGCTCATTTAACTTAAAAAAAATTAAGTATCAGCGCTATTATTCCTTAATAAAATATCCCTGCCTGAAATCAACGAAGTGATAATTATCTTATAAACACTCAAAAAAGAACTTCGAAGCTCATCATCGCTTAGTGAACTTACTGCTTTATAATCATCAAAGTAAGCTGCAAAACTAACAATAGGTATAATAGAAAAGAAAAATCTAAACAATATCATTTCATGCGAATAAACAAAGTCCTGTTCTGCACCGGATATAATTTTAAAAAGGGGATTTTTTTCATCCTTATTCATGAATTTCATAAAATGGAACAGGGAATTCTGATGTTTTCCGCTTTTAAGGGATTCCAACATTAAAATACGTATAATGTCTTTATTTTCAATAACATAATCAACTACCTTCTCATAAAATTTAACAGAATTCTGAATAAAAATATTTATAGCTTCATCACTGGCAAAGTGTAATCGGTCAGGTTTAATGTGCAGATACCCGTTTTTAATCATTTGTACAATATTTGTCTGAATGAAATCCAATGCAATGGACATTGCATTATCAAGCAAGGAATCAACCATAAAATCCAGGATATCCTGTTTACTCTTAAAATAATAATATATAAGTGCCTTGTTGACATTGGCAGTACTTGCTGTATCGCTGACCCGGGTTGCATCATAACCTTTTTGAGAAAAAAGCTCTATGGCCGCATTGATTATTCTTTCCCTTGCCTCGCTTCCTGAAGTTTTCTCCAAATCCTTCTCCTCCAATTTTATTAATTAACCAGTTAGTTAAGATCGTGCTACTATAATTGTATATTTTCCCATATGCATTGTCAATAGGCTCTTATAATTTTTAACCTGCAATTTATAAACCGGTCAAGTGGTGGCATCCCTAAGAGGAAAAAATAGAACAAAGAGGGAATGAAAAATGACATAATAATTAATGAAAGGGGGGATAATGTGAACCAAACACCAAGAATAGCGGTAAATAAACTGTTCAAATAATGAGAATACGACAAAGTTGGATGCGTCAGTATCTTATATCATTTTTATTGGTGGAGGCGAGGGGAATCGAACCCCTGTCCGAAAACACATCCACATGAGCTTCTCCGAGTGCAGTGGGTGTTTTAACATTCCCTCCGCTGCACGCCCACCCACAGGCTTACAGCTTCAGTAGCTTCATTTGTCATGCATAGCGCAAAGCTTAGCTATGTCACGTTCACCGCTGGTCGACGCCCAATCCCGGGCCGCGGTACTCCCGGGTTGAACGGCTACCTTTAATTAGGCAGCGTAAGCTAAATTATTGTTAGCGTTTATTTTTAAAATCCAAGTTTTATAGTGGCCCTGGTCCACTACTCGCTACTCATGCTTCAATGTCCCCGTCGAAACCATTACGCCCCCATGTATTTATTTTATAAATATCTATTTTTTTCTTTCATTACTCTATCCAGCTCCCGTTTTGCATCTCTTTGGGCAATATCCGCTCTCCTGTCATAAATCTTTTTACCTTTAGCCAAAGCAAGCTCTACCTTAACTAACGCCCCTTTAAGATACACTCTCAAGGGAATGAGGGAATAACCTTTCTGCTGCGTGGCACCAATAAGCTTATTAATTTCATACCGGTGAAGCAGCAACCTCCGGTCTCTCAACGGATCCTTATTAAAAATATTTCCTTTTTCGTAAGGGCTTATATGCATCCCCTTCAATATAACCTCGCCACGTTCTATTGAAGCATAGCTATCCTTTAAATTTACCTTTCCCTGGCGGACAGATTTTACTTCCGTCCCGGCAAGCTCTATACCCGCTTCATAGGTTGCTTCAATAAAATAATCATGCCTTGCCTTCTTATTTTGTGCAATTATTTTTATGTTTTCTTTGTCCATATCTTACACCCACTGGCTTTGGATAAAATAACCCTACTTGCGTTTACATACAAATAGGGCATACTTTTAACGTAATGTTTCAACATCTAATTATACCACTATAAAAGAAAATGTCAATGACATATAAAAATTTTCTCACTTCCCCTTCTTTTTATTTTTTTCTTTTTTTACTGCTTCTGCTTTTATCACAACCTTATTCTTTTTAGACTTACTCTTTGTGCCGCCCGGTTCCATTTCATAAAGATATTCTTCGGGCATTTCCTCCCACCAGTCCTCCGTCCCTTCTTCTTCCAGAATAAAATCAAGCTGACGCGTGGGTAAGTCGGCCCGGACTAATCTGACCTTTACTTCATCACCTATTTTAAATATTCTTTTCTTATTTTCACCAATCAAGCTGTAGTGTTTTTCATCATAAATGTAATAATCATCTTCCAAACTGCTTATCCGAATTAAGCCCTCCACGGTATTGTCCAATTCAACAAACATACCAAAGGAAGTTACACCGGAAATCACACCTTCAAACACTTCTCCTATCTTATCCTTCATAAACTCAACTTTTTTGAGGTTTTCCGTTTCCCTTTCAGCTTCCTGGGCAGCAATTTCCCGTTCGGATGAATGCTTTGCAGCTTCCTGAACAAAAGACTTAAGAAATTCCTCCCGCCTGCTGCTGATTCCTTTAGAAATACTTTCTTTTATTATCCTATGAATCACGAGGTCAGGATACCTTCTTATGGGGGATGTAAAATGGCAGTAGTACTTGGCTGCCAGTCCAAAATGCCCCAGGTTTTCATGGGAATATTTTGCTTTCATAAGGGAACGAAGCATGACAGTACTGATAATACGTTCTTCTTTTTTGCCTTTAATTTTATTTAATAATTGCTGTAGCGATTTTGGATGTATCTTGGCAATTCCCTTTAAATGATACCCAAGATTATATATGAGCAAATTAAAACTTTCTATTTTTTCTGGGTCCGGGTCTTCATGTACCCGGTATACAAAGGGAACACCGGTCCAGTACATATGTTCTGCAACCGTCTCATTGCAAACCAGCATAAATTCTTCAATAATCCTGTTGGATATGGTGATTTCGTATTTTTTAACATCAATTGGCTTACCTTTCTCGTCAAGTATGATTTTGGCTTCAGGGAAATCAAAGTCAATGCTTCCCCGTTCCATCCTTTTATCCCTCAAAATAAGCGCCAGTTCTTTCATTAAACGCAAATCATCTACCAGGTCACTGTATTTTTCCATCAATTCCGGGTCTTCATCTTCAAGAATCCGGGTGACATCACCATAGGTCATCCGCGCCTTAGTCTTAATCACGCTGTCAAAAATGTCATAGTTGACTACCCTTCCTTTGTCATCAATATCCATCATTACGGAAAGAGTTAAGCGGTCAACCTGGGGGTTTAAACTACAAATGCCATTGGACAGTTTCTTAGGCAGCATTGGTATGACCCTGTCCACAAGATAAACACTGGTGCCTCGTTTAAAAGCTTCCCTGTCCAACGGGGTTTTTTCTTTGACATAATGGCTCACATCCGCAATATGCACACCCAGCCTATAGTATCCGTTTTCCAGCCTTTCTATGGAAACGGCATCATCCAGGTCCTTTGCATCTTCCCCGTCAATGGTTATTATGTTTAAATGCCTCAGGTCACGCCTTCTTTTTATCTCGCTTTCTTCAACAACGGAAGGAATTTGTTCTGCCTGTTTAAGAACGTCTTCCGGAAACTCTTCACTAAGATTATACTGGTGCATTATGGATAAAACATCCGTACCGGGATCATCCTTGTATCCAAGCACTTCAATAATCTTTCCTTCAGGGTTTCTTCTGGCTTCAGGCCATCGTAGGATTTTGACTACCACTTTCTGTCCGGTAACGGCTCCGTTAAATTCATCCCTTGGTATAAATATATCCTGTGAGAGCCTCCTGTCATCGGGTACTACAAAACCAAAGTATTTGCTGCTTTCAAAAGTACCCACCACCGTATCGTTTGCCCTCTTTAAAATGCGTATTATTTCCCCTTCGGCTCTTCTTCCTTCCACAATTGCCCGGGTAAACCTGGCTATAACCCGGTCATTATGCATGGCACCATTAACTTCTTCCAGCGGGATAAACACATCGGCAATGGTTTCATCATCCGGAATTACAAAGCCAAAACCCCTTTCATTTCCCTGGAACCTGCCTACCACCAGTCCCATTCTCTCGGGGACCCCGTATCTTCCTTTTTTTGTCTTAATAATACTTCCTTCTTCCTCTAATTCATTTAAAATTTTATTAAATTCATCCATATCTTCCTTCGGCACATCCAGCACGGTGATAAGCTCATTTAACAAAAGTGGTTTATATGCATCTTCACGCATAAATGCAAGAATTTTTTCTTTTCGTGTCATATTCTATCACACCCTATCTGTTTACAACTTTTAAATCCTCAATTATAATATTATCCGTTTCTCGCACTTTTACTCTTTTTTATATCTTCTATAAAAACAAAAAACTGACATATTAAAATGCCAGTTCTTTCTTCAACTTTATCATTTTACTGCTAATATTGCCAATACCACTGACGTTATAATAAATACAATAGCAGCAACCGATGTCCATTTGCTTAAGATAGCATCGATAGTCCTTCCCTTGTTCTTTCCAAAGAAGGTTTCCGCACCACCCGCAATAGAACCTGATAATCCTGCACTCCTACCCGACTGCAATAAAACAATGGCTATTAACGCAATTGATACAATTATGTGAACAATTGTGACAGCTATTGCCATTTCAACACCTCCCTAATGATTGACAAAATCATTTTAACATATCGGCGTCTCCTATACAATATCTTTTTACAGATTATAATCATATATAACAAGGCGGAGGATATACCACCGCCTTGTTACCTTTATCCTCTGCCTTTTATTTGTTTATTTGTTCTTCAAATTAAACCATGCCTTAAGTCCGGGGTACTGGGCAACTTCACCCAGTTCTTCTTCAATTCTCAACAACTGGTTGTATTTTGCCACACGATCGGTCCTTGAAGGAGCTCCTGTTTTAATCTGTCCTGCATTTACTGCAACAGCAATATCTGCAATGGTTGTATCTTCTGTTTCACCGGAACGATGGGACACAACGGCAGTATATCCTGCCCTGTTTGCCATCTGGATAGCGTCCAGGGTTTCTGTCAGTGAACCAATTTGATTTACCTTAATCAGGATGGAGTTGGCAACTCCTAAATTGATGCCTTTTTCCAGTCTCTCGGTATTGGTTACAAACAAGTCATCTCCAACCAACTGTACCCTGTGCCCAATTGCATCAGTGAGCAGTTTCCATCCTTCCCAGTCTTCTTCAGCTACACCGTCTTCCAATGAGATGATCGGGTATCTTTGAGTAAGGTCAGCCCAGTATTGTACCATTTCTTCCCTTGTCTTTACCAAACCGGACTTGGGAAGATGATATTTCCCGTCTTCCTTATACCATTCGGAAGAAGCCGCATCAATTGCAATACGGAAATCGTCCCCGGCTTTGTAGCCTGCTTTTTCAATAGCCTTCATAATTACATCAAGGGCTTCTTCATCCTTGCTCAGGTTTGGTGCAAAACCGCCTTCATCTCCCACTGCTGTGGTATTGCCCATATCGGATAAAACTTTCTTTAAGCTATGGAATACTTCTGCACACATCTGGAGTGCCTGCTTAAAGCTGGAAGCGCCTACAGGCATGATCATGAATTCCTGTATATCCACATTATTATTGGCATGGGCTCCACCGTTTAATATATTCATCATGGGCACCGGTAGGGTTTTGGCATTGAAACCGCCGATGTACTGATAAAGGCTCATACCCAATGCTTCAGCAGCAGCTTTTGCACAAGCCAAAGACACGCCTAAAATTGCATTGGCACCCAATCTGCCCTTATTGGGTGTACCGTCAAGAGCAATCATCTTTTTGTCAATTGCAACCTGATCCAACACATTCATACCTAGTATTGCATCTGCTATTTCATTGTTTACATTATCAACTGCCTTTGTTACTCCTTTACCAAGATATCTTCCCTTGTCCCCGTCTCTTAACTCAACAGCTTCAAATATACCTGTGGAGGCTCCGGAAGGAACCGCTGCTCGTCCTACATATCCTCCTTCTACTACCACTTCAACTTCAACAGTAGGGTTTCCCCTGGAATCCAGTATTTCTCTTGCAAATACATCCTGAATTTCAATAAACTGTTTCATCCCTTAGTCTCCTTTCGCAATATGCTAAAAATGTTTTTATTATCAATTATCATGACAAATAAGACTTTCTCCGGTCATTTCCTTCGGCTTTTCCAAACCCATGATATCCAACATAGTGGGAGCAAGGTCTGCAAGCCTTCCTTCCCGCAGCTTTACATCCTTTCCAATTAAAATCAGAGGAACAATATTTGAAGTATGCGCCGTATGCGGTCCATTGGTAGCATAATCTATCATCTGTTCCGCATTCCCATGGTCGGCGGTTATCAAGATAACCCCTTCCTGCGCCCGTACTGCTTCCACCACTTTACCTACACATTCATCCACTGTCTCCACTGCTTTAACAGCCGCTTCAAATATTCCCGAATGTCCCACCATATCGCAATTAGCATAGTTTAATATTATTACATCATATTTTTTTGAATTAATCCTTTTTAAAACCTCTTCGGTTACTTCATAGGCACTCATTTCCGGCTTTAAATCATAGGTGGCAACCTTCGGAGAGGGAATCAATACCCTGTCTTCCCCTTCATATACTGCTTCCACACCACCATTAAAAAAGAAAGTTACATGGGCATACTTTTCCGTTTCTGCAATTCTAAGCTGCTTATATCCCTTCTTGCTTATATACTCGCCAAAGGTATTGATGAGCTTTTCAGGTCCAAAAGCAACCGTCACGTTAGGCATTTTAGCATCGTACTGGGTCATACACACGTAGAAAACAGGAAAATATCCTTTTTTACGCTCAAACCCTTTAAAATCAGCATCGACAAAGGTGCGGGTAATTTGCCTTACCCTGTCGGGCCGGAAATTAAAACAAATAATCGAGTCGTTTTCTTCTATAACTGCCGTAGGTTTTCCGTCTTCTGTTGTAATAACAACCGGAATTACGAATTCATCGGTAATACCCCTGCTATAGGACAATTCCACCGCCTTGACTGCCGAATCGCATTTTTCTCCTTCTCCGAAGACCATTGCATCGTATGCCTTTTTGGTACGTTCCCAGCGGTTGTCCCTGTCCATGGAATAATACCGCCCCATGACGGTAGCAATTTTACCTATGCCAATCTCTCTCATCTTTTCCTCCAACTGCTGTACAAAACCCCTTCCCGAGTCGGGTGGTACATCCCTTCCGTCGAGGAAACAATGGACGTAAACGTCCTTCAAACCTTCCCTTTTTGCCAACTCCAACAATCCGTACAAATGGGTATTATGACTGTGTACACCGCCATCGGATACCAAACCGTAGAGATGAAGTTTAGAACCATGTTTTTTGCAATTATCAATGGCTTTTAAAAGTGCTTCATTGCAGAAAAAATCTCCATCTTCAATTGATTTGGTAATCCTTGTGAGTTCTTGGTATACTATTCTTCCGGCCCCTATATTGGTGTGCCCCACTTCTGAATTACCCATTTGCCCTTCCGGCAAGCCTACATCCAATCCGCTACAATGTATGATGGTATTAGGATATTGTTCCATGAACCGGTCAAGATTGGGAGTCCTTGCTGCCTTCACTGCATTGCCCTTTTCAAGTTTATTTATCCCATATCCATCCATGATAACAAGCATAACTAGTTTATCTTTCATAATAATAATTTCTCCTTATAAAATAAAATCAACCTTCAAATTTTACTATTTTGCTAAATTCATCAGCTTTTAAACTTGCCCCGCCTACCAGACATCCGTCGATATCGGGCTTCTCCATCAGTTCTTTTGCATTTCCAGCATTCACACTGCCACCATATTGTATACGGGTGTGAACCGATACTTCCTCGCCATATAACTCTTTTATGGTCTCTCTGATAACCACATTAACCTCATTAGCCTGTTCTGCCGTAGCTGTTTTGCCGGTACCAATAGCCCAGATTGGTTCATAAGCAATAACCAGCTTCTTTACCTGTTCTGCACTCAAACCTCTGAGGGCAATTTTTACCTGCATTCTGACCAAATCATTTGTAACCCCTTGTTCTCTTTGCTCCAAAGATTCTCCAACACATACGATTGGGGTCAAACCATGCTTAAATGCCGCATGCACTTTTTTATTCACCATTTCATCGGTTTCTCCAAAATACTGTCTTCTTTCCGAATGCCCAATGATTACGTATTCCACACCCAGGTCTGCAAGCATATTAGGTGCTACCTCTCCCGTATAAGCACCCTTTTCTTCAAAATACATATTTTGTGCGCCTACTTTAATGTTTGAACCTTCAACGGCCGATTTTACAGCCGGAATACAAACAAAAGGAGGACATACGACAACTTCAACATCCACATCTTTTACAAGGGGTTTTAGTTCTTCCACCAATGCAACTGCTTCCGTTGGAGTTTTATTCATTTTCCAGTTTCCTGCAATAATCTTTTTTCTGGGATTCTTGTCGTCTAAAGCAGCAATACCCGGCAGTACCTTTCCTTCCAGGAATTCAAGGGTAGCACCTCCACCGGTAGATATATGCGTCATCCTATCAGCGTAACCCAACTGCTCTATTGCTGCAGCCGAATCCCCTCCACCAATTATGGTAATAGCATCTGTATTTGCAACAATTTCTGCAATTTGTTTGGTCCCTTCTGCAAATCTTGGAAATTCAAACACACCCATTGGGCCGTTCCAAATGATGGTCTTTGCCTTTTTTATAACGCTGGCAAACCTATCCACCGTAATATGCCCTATATCAACGCCCATCCAACCGTCGGGCATTGCATCGGAAGGAACATACATTGAACGTGCATCAGGGCTAAATGAATCAGCAACTATGCTTCCAACAGGCAAAAGCATATTAACGCCCTTTTCTTCAGCTTTTTGCATTAATTTTCTGGCAAGATCCAATTTATCATCTTCACAAATAGAATCTCCAATTTTAAATCCTTTAGCCTTTAAAAAGGTATAAGCCATTCCCCCGCCGATTATTAATGCGTCTACCTTATCCAATAGGTTTTCGATTACTCCAATCTTGTCAGAAACCTTTGCACCACCTAAAATGGCAACAAAAGGCCTCTTCGGATTGGCCAATGCTGCACCCATTACCTCCAGCTCTTTTTGAATCAGATACCCTGCAACAGCCGGAAGATAATTTGCTACTCCTGCGGTTGAAGCATGGGCCCTGTGAGCCGTACCAAAGGCATCATTTACAAATATATCTGCCAAGCTGGCCAACTCTTTTGCAAAATCCGGATCATTTTTTTCTTCTTCCTTATGGAACCTTACATTTTCAAGTAATACCACATCTCCTTCTTTCATGGATGCAACTGCTTTTTTAGCACTTTCACCAATAACATCTTCTGCCATTACCACTTCTTTTTGAAGCAGTTCCGATAACCTTTTTGCCACCGGTTTTAAGCTATATTTAGGATTAAACTGTCCCTTTGGCCTTCCAAGATGAGAACAGAGTATAACTTTTGCATTATGATTTATAAGATATTTTATGGTTGGCAAAACACCCACAATCCTATTCTCATCGGTAATATTATTGTTTTCGTCCAAAGGTACATTAAAATCACATCTTACCAGTACCCTTTTACCTGATACATTAATGTCTTCTATTGTCTTCTTATTTAGCATGTCTTTCACCTCGTATTAAATTTTTAAAGCCCAGTCCTATAATGCATATAGACACACATTACAAAACCGGACCTTTAATCTAAAGTATCCTCCGCACAAACACTATACATTCATTTGCTTTATCCTTACTAAATATAAATTAAAAACATCTACCGCAACAATAATTAATCAGGTCAACGATTCTGTCAAGCGACCGTACTGAAGAACATAACTAATAATTACAAAGAGCATCCAAGCTTTCAATAATCAGTATGAATCAGTCAAAATATTCTAACATACAAATATGAAAATGCTGTATAATATGTATCAGCATGTTAATTCGCAAAGACTGCCAACTTTGCAGACAATATTTTATATTATTTTTTACCAGTTTTCAAGGGATATAAATAAAAATTATTAAATTTTTAACAATTTCCAATGTGTAATAAATATAACCGTAATATACATTTCCCCAAAAACAATTATTTATAACATTATTTATTTATTATTCCGAATAAAAAATGCTCCCATTACCCCCGGCCCCGAATGGGCACCAATTACGCAACCCACCTCTGCAACAAAAAACCCTTTTGGATTAAATTCCTCCTGAATAGCCTTTTTCAGTTCCTCCATCCTTTCGGGCACAGCACCATGGGCAACATTGACAATTTCATTAGTAACTGAATACCCTTTTTCCTTTATTATTTCAATAATTTTAGGTATAACCTTTTTACTTCCGCGCACCTTGTCTACAGGAACAACTAATCCGTCTTTAATACTAAGTATGGGCTTTATATTTAATATGTTTCCGATAACTGCCGTTGCCAGATTAATCCTGCCGCCCTTTTTTAAGTATTCCAGGGTATCCACAATGAAATAGGTATCAACCCTGGGTAATGTGTCCTTTATCCATTTTACTATTTCATCCTTTGCCACGCCTTCATTAGCCATTTTTGCAGCCTCAACCACTATCATGCCGTAGGCATAGGATAACAGCATGGAATCAATAACCTCGATATCAGCACCCTCAAGATTATTTTTTGCAATAACAGCGGACTGATAGGTTCCACTGGCTCTTGAAGACAATGTAACGCAAATGATAGAGTCGTAATTCTGAATTTCTCTCCTGAATACTTTTTCAAATTCCATAGGTGTTATCTGAGAAGTGGTAGGCATGACGCTGGATTTTTTCAACTTCTCAAAAAACTGGGCAGAAGTAAGGTCATACCAATCCTTATAAGACTCATCCCCAAAATGCACCGTCAAGGGAACAACCGTTATATCCAAATCCTCAGCTACCTGCTTTGGTATGTCCGCAGTGCTGTCCGTAATAATTTTTATCCTTGCCATTTGTCTTCCTCCTTACAGATAAATAATAATAATATATATATATATACCTGAAGAATTACCAACTGAAACGTGTCAGGCTTCCTTTTAATTTAAGAGATTCAAACCCCTTTTGCCGTAAAACTTCATATACTATAATTGCAACAGAATTAGAAAGGTTTAGGGACCGGGCTCCTTCTATCATCGGTATGCGTATGCAGCTATCCTTATTCTCCTTTAAAAGTTCCTCAGGAAGACCGGCTGTTTCCTTACCAAAGACCAAATAACAAGAGTCGGGGTATTTTACATCGCTGTAGGTATTAACTGCTTTCGTGGTAGCATAAAAAAAGTGCCCGTTTTTATTGACTTCAAAAAAATGCTTTAAATTATCGTAATAGTGTATATCAACCATATGCCAATAGTCCAATCCGGCCCGTTTTAAGTATTTATCTTCTACAGAAAAACCAAGAGGTTTTACAAGATGTAAATGGGCGCCTGTAGCAGCACAGGTGCGTGCAATATTCCCCGCATTCTGGGGTATTTCAGGCTCTACCAGTACAACATGTAAATCCAATTTACTTCATCACCTTTCATAAATTTTATTAAAGCGCTGCAGAATTTTTTTTGTCCTTTAACCTAAGCCTTTCTTCAATAAAATTAGATAATAACAATCGGATTACCGCAATACAAGGTACTCCTAAAAACATTCCTACAACCCCCAAAACCCCGCCGCCTACCATAATGGCAAAAATAATCCATAATGGACTTAGACCAATAGAGCTTCCCACTATCTTTGGCCCCAATACCATACCGTCAAACTGTTGAAGTATGAAAATAAATATTGCAACCCATAAAGCTTTTATAGGGCTGTCAAATAAAGTAATTACTACCGCAGGTACTGCACCGATAATCGGACCAAAATAAGGAATCATATTCGTGACTCCAACAATTACACTAAGCAGTAATGCATACCGTACCTTTAAAAACATAAGCCCTACAAAGCAAAGTACTCCGATTATAGACGAATCTATTGCTCGTCCCACAATAAACCGGGAAAAAATATCATTTACCTGTCCGGCAAAATCAATCCACTTTTCTACCGTTTCATCTTTTACAATAGCCCTTAAAAATTTCTTTATCCCTTTTTTTAAATCTTCTTTTTCCATCAAAAAATAAAATCCTATGACAAAACCAAGAATATAATGCAAAAAGATAGTAGTAATATCAAGTACACCCCGCATAACTGCATTAATTGCTATATCAATGTGCTTTACATCATAACTATTAAGAACACTGAGTATATATTTTTCTGCATATTCGTATAACTGGGATAAGTTATATAAATTATATTTGTCCAAAAACTCACTAATAATAACTTCCAACTGCAGGTAATACTGAGGCACTTTGCCTATAAGATCCACCACATTTTTTATCGCTATAGGTATAATATAAACAAATCCAAGGATAATAGTGCCTATAAATATAATATATACAAAGATTATGGATAACAATTTGCTCCATTTCTCACTTACTAATACCTTTTTTCTGTTCTTAAACAAATGTTTTTCAATCCATATAACATAAGGGTCCAATAGATATGCAATTACAAAGCCGATAACAAAAGGCAATAACAACCTCCATACAAAACCCAGGAAGCCAGCTATGCTCGATATGATACCACTGATATTGTCCAGGGTCTTATAGACAAAAATCAATGCCGACACCAAAACAAATATATATATACAGTACTTTAAAAAACTTCTCTCCACTTTTATTTTCATCTAAACCTCACCATTCCAATGGCTCATTTATAATAAAACTTCAACCTCTTCCAAAGAAAGCAACAATACCCGATATTTAAGTTTCCGCCTATGCAAACTGAGGACGCGCAATGCGCGTCCATAAATTTATCTGTCCATAAAACATAACCTTATTTATTATATTATATAAAATTTAAATGTATTTTTTTACAAACCTTCCCATTCTTTTCAGTGCTTCATTGATGCTTTCGATTGAATAAGCATAAGAACATCGAATAAATCCCTCTCCGCTTTCTCCAAAGGCATTACCCGGAACAACTGCTACCTTTTCCTCATACAATAACCTTTCACAAAACTCTGCGGAAGATAAACCGGTCTTCTTTATAGAAGGGAATACATAAAACGCACCCATTGGTTCAAAGCAATCCAGCCCTATCTTTCTTAATCCGTCCACTATGACTCTGCGCCTGTAATTATATTCCTTGACCATGTAACGAACATCTTCATCACAATTCCTCAAAGCCTCAATGGCAGCATACTGGCTGGTAGTGGGGGAACACATAATGGCATATTGATGAATCTTAGTCATTGCTCCTATTATGGCAGAATCTCCTGCGGCATATCCCAGTCTCCATCCGGTCATGGCATAGGATTTTGAAAAGCCGTTTACCACTATGGTCCTTTCCTTCATCCCGGGCAGGCTTGCAATAGACACATGGGAACCTTCATAGGTCAGTTCCGAGTATATTTCATCGGCAAGTACCAGTATATTCGTATCTTTGATTACTTCGGCTATGGCTTCCAAATCCTTTTTCCTCATTATGGCACCGGTCGGGTTACTGGGATAGGGAAGAATAAGCAGCTTGGTTCTGGGGGTAATCTTTTCTTCCAACTCCTGAGGGGTTAAACGGAATTCATTTTCTGCTTTTGTAACAATTGTAACAGGTGTTCCGCCTGCTAAAACAGTGCATGGTTTATAACACACAAAGCTAGGCTCAGGAATAAGAACCTCATCCCCCTCGGATACCAGTGCCCTGATAGCCAGGTCTATTGCTTCGCTTCCCCCCACCGTTACAAGTATCTCATCCTTGGGGTTATATGTAATATTGCTCTTTCTGCTTAAATAAGCCGAAATCTCATTTCTCAGTTCTATTAATCCTGAGTTGGATGTATAGTGGGTATGCCCCTTTTCCAAAGAATAAATCCCCGCTTCCCGTACGCGCCAGGGCGTAACAAAGTCCGGTTCACCAACGCCCAGGGAAATGGCATCCTTCATTTCGCTGACAATATCAAAAAACTTCCTGATTCCGGAAGGTTCAATTTTTTTTACGGCCGGTGAAAGCATCTCATTAAGGTTCATAATGTGATCACCTGCCTGTCGTCCTTTTCTTTATCTTCAAAAATCACACCCTCATCTTTATACTTCTTTAGTACAAAATGGGTAGCCGTGCTTAAAACCGACTCCATGGGGGCAAGTTTTTCAGCAACAAAAAGGGCCACATCCTTTATCGTTTTCCTTTCGATAATTACGGCAAGATCAAAGCCTCCGGACATGAGATAAACGGCTTTTACTTCAGGATATTTATAAATTCTCTCAGCAACCTTATCAAATCCTTCTCCCCTCTGGGGCGTAACCTTTACTTCAATAAATGCCGTTACAAATTCCTTATCCGTTTTTTCCCAGTTTATCAGGGTATTATATCCCAATATAATTTTTTCATCTTCAAGTTTTTTAATTGCCTCTTTTACTTCTTCAACATCTTTGTTTAACATTATAGCAATTTGTTCCGGCGTTATACGACTATCCTTTTCCAATATTTCAAGTATCTGCTCCATTCATCGTTCCTCCTATATTAAAGTATTGATATCTTACAACCCTTCTAAAATCTAAGCATATTTAGTGTATATTATACAATTATATTAAAAAAAATTCTATACTAACAAAAAAATTTGCAATAATTAAAAAAAAAAGCCAGGATTGGCTTATATTACTTGGTTACGGCCGCTTCCTGCTCTGAGTCCACATTTTCTTCTTCCACCAACTCAACCAGCTGGCTTTCGTATCGTCTGATTGTGTTAATTGCTTCTACCCTTAATTCATATAATTCATTTTTAAGCATCTTTAATTTGTTTTTTAGTTCGTTAATCTGCCTTTGAAGCTCTTTCTTCCTTTCTTCCCCTTCCCGCATAGCGTCTTCTATGATATTTTTTGCTTGTTCCTCCGCTTTAATAATAGCATTGGCTATATGCGTACGGCCACTCTCTAGGGTATCAAGTTTACTTTTTAATTCCTCTAAGTTTTTCTTCAAATCCTGGTTCTGGTTTCTTAACAGGGCTAACTCGTCATCCTTCTCCTTAAACTGCTCCTCAAAGTCTTTTGACAACTTTTCAATAAACTCATATACATCCTGCCTTTTATATCCAAACAAACTGGTTCTAAATCTTTTTTCCCCTGACATGTTTTTACCCCCAGCCTTATTGATTGTTATATCTTATATATTCCATAAAAAATATAAAAATCCTTCTTATTACAGGGGGTTTATTTATTTTTTTAATTCTCCGGCAATTGAATTGTTTTATTTTCCCTGGATTCTTTATAAAGCACAAATTTACTACCTATTACCTGGACCGTCTCCGAATCTGTCAAACCTGCCAGTTCTTCTGCAACTTCCCGGGTATCCAATAAGGAATTTTTCAGTACATGAACCTTCACAAGTTCCCTTGCTTCTAAAGCATCACTTACCTGTTTTACAAGATTATCATTTATACCTCCCTTACCAACCTGGAATATTGCAGGAACATTATTTGCAAGGCCTCTTAAATATGCCCGCTGCTTGCTGGATAACATTTTATTCACCTTCTTTCCACTTTAAAATTTATACTGAACTACGGAGTATAATCAAACTCGATATCATATATTTTAACAGTATCCCCTTCCTGTATGCCCATTTGTTCCAACTCTTTAATTACACCTTTTTTCCTTAAGGCCCTTTGGAAATACTGGAGCGATTCCACATCATCAAAATTAGTAGAACCCACAACTTTTTTAATCCATTGACCTTCAACAATAAATACATTGTTTTCCCTGCGAATTGTAAAAGGTTTTTCTTCCTCCGGCTTATATATTTTTACCTCTTCCGCCTGTCCGGATGCAAATACAGGGGGAGGAGGCAGTTCTTTTAACTTGCCGGATACATACAACATAAGCTCTCTCACACCTTTATTGGAAGCTGCGGAAATGCCAAACACTTTATAGCCCCTTTGTTCAATTTTCGTTTTAAAACGTTTAAACATTTCTTCGGCTTCCGGTAAATCCATCTTATTTGCAGCAACAACCTGTGGCTTTTTTGCTAAATCCGGATTATACTTTTCCAACTCATTGTTAATTATATCAAAATCCTGCAGTGGGTCCCTTCCTTCAATACCGGACACATCCACCACATGAATAAGTACCCTTGTCCTTTCAATATGCCTTAAAAACTCATGACCCAGGCCGGTACCTGCGTGCGCCCCTTCAATCAGCCCGGGAATATCAGCCAGCACAAAACTATTGCCTTCCCCAAGGTTTACAACCCCAAGATTAGGGTTAATGGTGGTAAAATGGTAGTTTGCAATTTTAGGCTTTGCTTCAGATACAACGGACAACAGGGTGGATTTTCCTACATTCGGAAAGCCGATTAGCCCCACATCAGCCAAAAGCTTTAATTCCAGTATAATTTCCCTTTCCTCCCCCGGCTCGCCGCTTTTTGCAAATTTAGGTGCCTGCCGCACGGGTGTGGCAAAACGGGCATTACCCCAGCCGCCCCGGCCTCCCTTTGCTGCAACAAGCCGTTGCCCGGGCTCTACCATATCACCAATAACAAGATTAGTGGCAGCATCTTTAATAATGGTTCCGGGCGGCACTCTTATTATAAGGTCCTCTCCGTCTTTGCCTGAAGACCTTGCACCCCTTCCGTTTTGCCCGTTTTCCGCCTTGTACTTCTTTTTATATCTAAAATCCATCAGGGTGCTCATTCCGCTGTCCACAACAAACACAATATCTCCCCCGCGGCCTCCGTCTCCTCCGTCCGGGCCCCCTGCCGGCACATACTTTTCCCTGTGGAATGAAACGGCACCATTTCCTCCATTTCCTGCCTTTATGTATATTTTGGCTACATCCACAAACATATGTTTCACCTCCAAACTTGCTTTCTTTTTTATTATTAACCTAAGATAAAAAGAAAATCCCAGATAATCATCTGAGATTTTCAATAAATACTTTACACAATACAATAATTACTGTGCAACAGCTTTTTCCACCGGATAAACGCTTACCTGCTTCTTATCCTTGCCCTTTCTCTCAAATTTAACCCTACCATCTATAAGGGCAAACAAGGTATCATCGCTACCCTTACCAACATTATGACCGGGATGGATCTTAGTACCCCTTTGTCTTACCAGGATATTGCCTGCCAATACAAACTGCCCGTCAGCCCTTTTTACGCCAAGCCTTTTGGATTCACTGTCACGTCCGTTCTTTGTACTACCTACTCCTTTTTTGTGGGCAAACAATTGGATATTTATCTTAAGCATTTTCACACCTCCTGTTCAAGAATCTGAACATATTCACTGTACTGCTCTTCAATGCTTTTTATGGTCAAAAACATCGTTTGTAATAGGATATTTGCCTTTTCCCTAAAATTAGAATCTAAGTCAGAAGGCAAAATACATTCCAAATAGGGTCCTGAGCCCTTAAACCCACTGTCTTCTTCAATCTTAAGCCCAATCTTTAGTCCCAAGACTTCCGTGAGTCCCAAGACCGCCGCCTGACTCACACTTGATACCGCAGCACAAACTATATCGCTTCCGGCCCTTGCATAACCGGAATGGCCGCGTATAACAAATTTTTCAATATCGTTCATTTTATTTCTATATATCTCTACAATAATCATAATTATCCGTTAATCTTTTCAATCTGAATCTTTGTATAAGGCTGTCTATGGCCTTGTTTTCTTCTGTAACCTTTTTTAGGCTTGTACTTGAAAACAATAATCTTTTTGCTTTTGCCGTGGGACAATACCTTTGCGCTAACCGATGCACCTTCTACAACAGGGGTTCCAAAATTCACCTTATTATCCTTGGAAACTGCCAACACCTTAGTAAATGTATAGGTACTCCCTTCCTCAGCATCAAGCTTTTCAATAAAAATAACGTCTCCTTCTTGAACCTTATATTGTTTTCCGCCTGTTTCAAATATTGCGTACATTTTTACACCTCCTCAAACCCAGTCTCGCCGGGTACAGGTACGATTCCTCGTTTAAAACCTTACCCATGCGGCTACCGTTTCATATTAGCATACGTTACTGTGATTGTCAACGCCTTCTGCAATAATATTGTCGTATTTTAGGGAGCTACATGTCTTAAACTGGATTTCCTTGTTCAAAATTTTTTCGAGATACTTTATCCTATTCTTATTATCCTTTGAAAGAAGCAAAGACGCTTCCGGGTGAATCTTTACCTGTATGATGGGTGCTATGGACTGGTTTGCAACCCGGTACACTTCCCTCTCTATGAGCCGGATAAGCATTTCATTGGACAAAACCTTTCCGGTACCCCTGCAATTGGGACAATCAAGCTGCATTAGTGTTTCCAGCCTATCCCTTACCTTTTTTCTCGTCATCTCAACCAAGCCAAGCTGGGTAATCCCAACCACCGTTGTTTTTGTCTTATCCTTTTTTAAATAATTCTTTAAAGCTTCAATTACTTTTTCCCGATGTTCCTGACCGTGCATATCAATAAAATCAATTATTATAATTCCACCAATATCCCTCAGGCGCAACTGTTTTGCAATTTCCTTTGCCGCCTCCAGATTGGTTTTTAAAACCGTTTCTTCCAGGTCCGTCTCTCCCACATATTTTCCTGTATTTACATCAATAACCGTCAGCGCCTCGGTCCGGTCAATAACAATATATCCCCCGCATTTAAGCCATACCTTCTTATTTAAAGATTTGTCTATCTTGTTTTCGATTTTATAATATTCAAAAACGGGATAATCCTTGCTAAAATATTCTACTCTACTGGTTAGAGAAGGGGAAAGCATATCCGTCAATTCAACTACCCTTGTATACTGTTCCCGATTATTAATCACAAACTTATCAATGGAATAAGTAAACAAATCCCTTACCGAACGCAACAGCAAATCAAAATCTTTATGTATAAGGCTTGGTACCTGGGCAGATTGTTCTGCTGCTTTTATATTATTCCACAATTTGAGCAATAAATTTAAATCCTGCATTAAATCCTGAATACCCTTTTCTTCTCCTTCAGTTCGCACAATCAGCCCCATTCCTTTTGGCTGAATGCTTTTCGCTATTTCCCTCAGCCTATTTCTTTCCTGTTCATTTGTTATCCTTTTGGATATGCCCACATAATCGGCATGGGTCACAAGGACCAAATACCTGCCCGGGAGAGTAATATTTGTTGTCACCCTCGGCCCCTTTGTACCGATTGCTTCTTTAATCACCTGGACTGTAATTTCCTGCCCTTCTTTTAATATATCCGTAATGCATAGTTTGCCGGAATTATTTGTTTTACCTCCATCTTTATACTCAGCACCAATGTCCCTAATATGAAGAAAAGCGTTTTTTTCATACCCAATATCTATAAAAGCTGCCTGCATTCCCTGGAGTACACTTTCCACTCTACCCCTGTAAATATTGCCAACCATCCCCTGATGCTCAGGGCTCTCCACATATAGCTCTACCAGCTCTTTGTCCTCCAATAAAGCAACTCTTGTTTGTCCCATGCTTACGTCTACAATAATTTCATTTGACATATCATCCTCCTGTCCTTATCTCAATTTACATTATTTCAAAGCCTTCCCTATCCAGTAATTTCATACGATGGACTTTAAAAAATTCAACACGAAAACTTTCCGATAAGCTTTCCAATGCCTGCAAAACTAGGTCCGGCTTCAAATTTGACTGGCTGCCGGCACTCAGGCACATCTTTAGTATCAGCATCTTTTCCTGCTGTTCCTCCACTTCAAGCAAATATATATTTGGACGAATATTTACCTTCTTCGTTCCTTTTTTGCCTTGTTTTTCTACATTTACTTCATCGAGTGCCATAATATGGTTTACATACTGAACAAGATCACCATTAAATTTTTCTTCTAAAAATACCGTAACCTTATAATCCGCCATTGAAATAATGCCGGACACCTTCTCATCCTTATCATCCAATACGACAGCCTTAAGAATACGCATACCTTCAGGCATTTCTTTATTTAGTTGAACTATAAGCTTGTTTGCATCAACCTCCCCATCCATTTCCATTTCCAAATACTCGGCCGCACTGGTATACCCCACCGGCAACGGCAAACCAAAGGATATTTGGGGGTGAGGATTAAACCCCTGGGAATAAGCAACAGGAAGCCCAGCTCGCCTGATGGCACGGTTAAACACCCTTAACACATCCAAATGGGATATATACTTTACCGGCTCTTCCTTTGAATATTTTATTCTAACCCTGCTCAAATGCACTCACCCCCCTGGAAGATGGTTGCTCCGCATCCTATGCAGCCCTGCCTGCAGTGGGGCGTAACTTCCCCTCTTAACGCTTTTTCTGCTTCTTTTATGAGGAATTTCTTCGTAACTCCCACATCAATGTGGTCCCAGGGAAGTATTTCATCATACTTTCTTTCCCTTGATGTATAAAAGTACGGGTCCACTCCGCAATCTTTAAAGGCCTGCATCCATTTATCAAAATTAAAGTATTCATTCCATCCGTCAAATTTGCATCCCTTTTTATGGGCTTCAATTAGAACGCGGGATAATTTTCTGTCACCCCGGGCAAAGACGCCTTCTAGAAAGCTGACCTTGGATTCGTGCCAGTTATATTTGATATGTTTACTTTTTATCCTGCTCTTCAGATAAGCTTGCTTTTCCTGCAGTAATTCTATAGTATTCTGAGCCTGCCACTGAAAGGGGGTAAAGGCCTTTGGCACGAAGGATGAGGTGCTGACCGTTACAGTAAGTCCCTTTGCCCTTTTTTCCTTCGGCACCTTATAATAGGCATCCACCACTTTTTCGGCCAGACTTGCAATGCCTTCTATATCTTCCATTGTTTCGGTGGGAAGCCCTATCATAAAGTACAGCTTTACATTGTTCCAACCTCCTTCAAAGGCCAGCGTCACGGACTTAATGAGGTCTTCTTCCGTAACCCCTTTATTAATAACATCTCTCAACCTTTGGGTACCTGCCTCCGGTGCAAAGGTCAGCCCGCTCTTTCTCACCCTTTGGACCTTTTCCATCAAATCCAGTGAAAAGGAGTCTATGCGAAGGGAAGGAAGGGACAGGCTCGTTTTTTGCTTCTCGGTAAGCTCAACCAGCTCCCTTGTCAATTTTTCCAAAGCGCTATAATCACTGGTGCTCAACGAGGCAAGGGATATTTCTTCATAACCGGTGCTTTTTTGCAAAGCTTTCGCAATCTTTACCAATCTTTCAGGCGTTCTTTCCCGGACCGGCCGGTATATCATGCCTGCCTGACAAAACCGGCATCCCCTCGTACAGCCTCGGAATATTTCAAGCATGATACGGTCATGTACAATTTCCATATAAGGTACGATTATCTTTTCAGGAAAATAGGAATTATCTAGGTCCTTTATGATCCTCTTTAGTATTTTATCGGGATATTTTTCCGCTGCTTTAGTCATCCGTTTAATTGTTCCGTCCTCATTGTATTCAAAGGAATAAAACCGTGGAACATAAACCCCTTTAATTTGACTGACCCTATCCAAAAAGTCCAGCCTTGTGCCCTTATCCCTTTTCCACTGTTTATATACATCTATTACCTCGTTTAATATTTCTTCCCCTTCACCAAGTATAAAAAAGTCAATGATTTCTGCCAGAGGTTCGGGATTATAGGCACAAGGACCGCCGGCGCATACAAAAGGATGGTTTTCTTCCCTTTCTGCACTAAGTAAAGGTATGCCCGCCAGGTCGATCATATTTACAACATTGCTGTAGCTCATCTCATACTGCAATGTAAAACCCATAAAATCAAATTTCGTGACCGCATCCCTGCTTTCCAGCGCAAATAAAGGTATGTTGTTTTGCCGCATCTGTTCTTCCATATCTCCCCATGGAGCAAATACTCTTTCACAGTATACATCTTCCCTGTCATTTAACATGTGGTACAATATCTTCATCCCCAAATGGGACATGCCCACTTCATAAACATCAGGGAAACAAAAAGCAAAACGTACATCCACCTGATTTGGGTCCTTATGAACGCTATTCCATTCATTCCCTATATAACGTGTTGGCTTTTGAACAGTGCTTAGTATCCTATCATTTATCTTTAGTGACATAAAAATAAAGTCCTCCTTGTAATAACACATAAAAAGCTATGTAACCTATACCACTATTATAACGTAAACAACATAGTTTTTTTAGCTTGTATGAAAATTATCGTTTATTATTTCCTCAACGGACACGTTTGTTCCAAGTCTTATCAATCCATCTATAATCTGCATCTCCGTCAATGTTCCCAAAATATTCATTTTATTGTCAATAACCGTGACCAAATAAAAATAATTATAGCTGAAGTTTTTTAGCAGCTTATGGGCAGGGTAATCACTTATAACAACCATGTTTTTTGCCTGCCAAAGGCCTTCCTTTATAAGCTTTTGCTTATAATAAATGATTTCCTTCATCAGTATTATACGATTATTTTGCTGCTCATAAACACCGTTAAAAATAAGAAATGTGCCAATCAGCAACAAGGAAAAATTAAACCGTGTTATATAAAAAACATATATGCCAATGATAAAAAAAATAAAACTCATGCATCTGGTAAGCTTCATAACAAAGTAAAAAGCCTTTACGTACCCCCATTTTAATGTAAGCACCGCTTTTAAAATCCTTCCGCCATCCAGGGGTAAAACGGGCATTAGATTAAATGTACCAATTACAATATTCCCAAAAATAAAAAAAGTTATATCATCTGTGCGGTACAAACAATATACTTTTACCAGGTAAGCCGCAAAAGCTAATAATGCATTTGACAAGGGCCCTGCTAAAGCAACCATAATTTCATGCTCGGGTTTTTCTATAAGATTGTTTTTTATTTTTATTGTAATACCAAAAGGCATGATTTTAACTTGTTCAATTTCTATTTTATAATGAAGCATTACAATAAGATGAAAAAACTCATGAATTATAATAATTCCATATAAAATAACTATTTCCTTTACACTTTTTGTAATAATAGCAATTGGGATTATTATAAAAAAGGTTGGGTGAATATAAATATAATGCGTAAGTTCACCTCCAAACATCAGGAATTTCCCTAATCCGGCATATTAGGGTCCAAAGGCAATTGGATATATTTAAGCGGATCTAAAACCTTATCCCCTTTCCATATCTCAAAATGCAAATGTTCTCCTGACGCTGTACCTGAACCGCCCACCTTTGCAATAGGGGTACCCAGCTTTACTTTTTCCCCTTTATTCACAAGTATTTCACTGCAATGGGCATAAAAGGTAATCAAATCCTCTTCATGCTTCAACCGAACATATTTTCCATAGGAGTCATTATATCCTGTTTCCAGTACCTCCCCGTCCATTGCGGCAGTGATATCCATTCCTTTTTTGCCGTCAATATCAATCCCATAATGATATTCATCTTTTTTAAGCAGTGGATGCTGACGCATTCCAAAAGTCGAGGTTATGATACCGTCCAGGGGAGCAGCAATTTCTTGATTGATCCTTACATATCCCTTTTCTATGATTTCTGTCGGGTCCGTTACAGGCTCGGTATTATCTGTGCCTTGTTCATTTGTTCCTGTGTCCTGTTTTGTAGCGTCCGTTTTAGTATCGTTATTTACCTCTTGTTTATTATTCTTACTTCCAAATATTTTTTCATTTATCGAATTCAGGTTTCTTGCAAAGGCAGTTACGCTTTTATAGCTATTCTTCCAGTCAACCGTATAGGAGAGGGTGGACCGAATCTTATTTGCAATCATATTTGTGGCCGGTAAGTTTATACTTTTTATGACAAACAGGATTAAGAAAATTATACAACAGGCTAAAATCTGCTTTACCACATTCTCAACAAAGTCTTCTTTTCCTTTGTTTTTTCTCCAATCCATACCAAAACCGTGCCTTGCATAATTTCTTTTTCTGTATGTACTTTCCATTAGTACCGGCACCTCCATATATATAACGAATATGTACCAAACCCATTATTACATTTATATTAGAAATATAATAAAATTATTACTCCTTAACTACCAAAACAAAGGGCAAAAGGGCATATAAAAACCCCCATACCGGGGGCTTCCTATTTCTTATCTTTCGGATTGACAATATCTCTCCAATCAAGATCTCCTCTTTCAAGTCCACGTACCAAAACCTCGGCCGTTGCCACATTGGTAGCCAGAGGAATATTATGGACATCGCAAAGCCTTAACAGTGCATTAACATCCGGTTCATGGGGCTGCGCAGTTAGGGGGTCACGGAAAAACAGCACAAGGTCAATCTCATTATATGCAATACGGGCACCTATCTGCTGATCTCCGCCCTGAGGTCCCGACAAAAAACGATTTACATGCATACCGGTCGCTTCAATGATCAATCCTCCCGTGGTTCCGGTAGCATAAAGAGTATGTTTGCTCAATATTCCCTTATAAGCAATACAAAACTGTACCATTAATTCTTTCTTTTTATCATGAGCAATTAAAGCTATATTCATTGCTTACCTCCTAAAAATTGATTTTTTGCCTTCGCATAGCCACATTTAAAACCAAGCCCACTGCAGCCATATTGGTAAGCATGGAACTACCTCCGCGGCTTATGAAGGGCAAAGGAATCCCTGTTACAGGCGCCAGTCCTATCGTCATACCTATATTAATCAATACATGGAAAAAAAACATGGCAGTAACCCCTATGATGATGTACGAACCAAAGTTATCTTTAGCAATGGACGCAAGATACAAAAATCGCAACAAAAGAATAACAAACAAAATTATGACTATACTACACCAAATAAAACCCAATTCTTCACCAATCACTGAAAAGATAAAATCCGTATCCTGCTCGGGCAAGAATCCCCTTTGTGTTTGCGTACCCTGAAAAAGACCTTTTCCATACAACTGTCCTGAACCAATGGCTATTTTGGACTGAATTACATGGTATCCCCTGCCCAGAGGGTCCCGGTTAGGATCCAAAAAAACGAGAAGTCGTTCCCTCTGATAGTCTTCCATAACATAAAAAAAGAGCAGTGGCAGACTTACAGCCGCAGCGCCAAAAGCCGTAAAAATATACTTATAACTTATGCCTGCAGCAAAAAGGATCATAACCATTATTCCAATAAACACAGCTGCAGTTCCCCAATCGGGTTGTTTCATAATAAGCAAAATAGGAATAAGCATGTGTATGCAGAGAGCCAGCAAATTCTTAGGCTTATTTATTGCTTCAGGGTCATTCTCCTTGATTTTATCAATATGTTTTGAAAAGGTAATGATTACTATAACTTTTACAAATTCAGCAGGTTGTATGCTTCCCAGTGACCCAATGGTAAACCAGCTTTTTGCACCTTTTATCTCTGTACCAAAGAGGAGTACCGAAATGAGCAGAAGAATAGCCCCTATGTACAGATACACAACCATGCCGGCAAGACTGTTATAATCAATGCTTATGATAAATAACAGCAGACCAATGGCAAGCACAGTCCATACAATATGTTTCTGGACAGCACTAAAATCATTTGTTTCATGCACATGGGTAGCACTGCTGATTACAACTATACCTATTCCTATAAGTATTAATACAATCACCATGGTCATTGTATCAAAATTTTTCAACAGCTTTTTATCAATCATTTTTTTATCAACATCCTATTTCTCTGCACATCTCACATTGCGAATAGGTATATTGGCTACAAGTGCAGAAATTGTCCTGTCTCCTTCACTATTCTTTATCCTGGTCAATTGTATATCCAGTTCGTCCACCTGTACTTCCATATAATTCGATATAACCTTTATGATTTCTGTTTTTAACATTTCCAGTAATTGTGGGGAAACATTAGCTCTGTCATGAATTAGAACCAGCTTTAATCTTTCTCTAGCAATATCCTTTGAATTACTACCAGAACTAAACAGCTTCATTAAATTCAACACATCCTTCCCCCATTTCTTTTACGTTTTTATTCCAAACAGTCTCCTTAGTTTATCCATGAAACCTTTTTCAACATCCAAATCCATAATAGGAGCCTGTTCTCCCAGTATTCTTCTGGCTATATTACGAAATCCTTGTCCTGCTCTGGAATTGACATCGGCTACAACAGGTTCCCCTTTATTGGTTGAAATAATGATTTTTTCATCGTCCGGTATTACCCCAAGCAAATCAATTGCCAATATATCTATGATATCATCAATGCTCATCATATCCCTCTTCTTTACCATATCATATCGGATACGATTGATGATAAGGAGTGAATCCCTTAAGTCGTTGGCTTCGAGTAACCCTATAATCCTGTCCGCATCCCGCACTGCCGATACCTCAGGAGTAGTAACTACAATTGCTTTGTCTGCTCCTGCAATTGCATTTTTAAATCCCTGCTCAATCCCGGCCGGGCTGTCTACAAGAACAAAATCAAATTCTTTCTTTAGTTCTTTGCATAAACTCATAACCTGTTCAGGTGTCACTGCTGTCTTGTCCTTTGTTTGTGCTGCAGCAAGCAGGAATAATCCTTCAAACCTTTTATCCTTTATTAAAGCCTGCTTTAACCTGCAATTTCCTTCTACCACATCAACCAGATCATACACTATCCTGTTTTCCAATCCCATTACCACATCAAGATTCCTTAGTCCAATATCCGTATCCACTAAAACAACTTTTTTACCCAGCATTGCCAGGGCTGTACCTATGTTTGCAGTACTGGTTGTCTTTCCTACACCACCCTTACCTGATGTAATTACGATAACCTCACCCATCAGTTGCTTCCTCCTAAAGAATAAAAATATATATAATTCAACGGAATATTACTATATATTTACTATATCATACCACTTTGTATACGTCTATAGAACTTTTTGTCTATTAATGTAGATTCCGCAATCACGTTAAACAAAATTTTATTCTTTAAATGCTTTTTTTCGGCAAATAACAGTCGATTAAAATGTGTTCTCCACGTATATACGCTATTTCCGGTTCCATTCCTTTCTTCTCTTCGCTGTCATCGGGGGAACGGGTTATAACATCTGCAATTTTAAGCAAAGTAGGTTGCAGATTTAATGCAGCAACAACTGCTTCCCGGTTACCAATGCAACCGGCATGGACTATACCTCTTAAAGAACCCATTACTATAACATTACCAACGGCCACTACTTCTGCACCGGGATTTACATCTCCTAGAATAATCAGATTACCATTAAAGCTTATACGTTGACCCGACCGGACGGTTCCCTTATAAAATCGGGTAATCCCTTCATATACAATGGAAGTATCATCAAACCATCGTCTCTCATCATGATCGCTACTTTCACTTTCAAATTCTATATTCGTATCCGAGCCCACAATATCTGTAACAATTTCCGAAATCTTTTGCTTTTCTGCTTCGCGCAGGTCCCTGCCTTTAAATACGATATTCACTTTTGCCCCGGCAAAAAAAGATACGGCATTTGTGAGTTTTTGTCTGATACTGTTAACAATTTCATCAAACGGTTTACCACTATCCAATATAACAGCAATCCCTTTTTTATTACCCTTAAAGATTACAGAATCGTGTACCATAAGCAGCCTCCTGATACCAATAAGTAAATTTTAAACAGAAGCATTTTATTGAGTCAACTGGTTTACAGAAAAATCTTCTTTGTTTTTATCGTCTATTCCTAAATAATGGGCAAATATGTCCCGAACAACCGGAGCCGTATTTGCACCGGTTCTTCCATGTTCAATTACAACAACCACTGCGATTTTCGGATTATCAAAGGGAGCAAACCCTGCAAATACACCGTTGTTTGACCCTCTTCCAATACCCACCTCCGCAGTTCCTGTTTTCCCAGCAACTGTTACAGGAAAGTCCTTAAATAAGTGGCTAACCGAACCATCACCTTGTGTGACACCTTTCATCCCTTCCAATACGGCTTTTAGATTTTTGGGGTCAATGTCCAGCTTGCAAACCACCTCTGGCTGAGTTTCAAAAACTTTTTTGCTGTTATCATAGGTTTTTATCCTTTTAATCAGGTAAGGCTTATACCTCGTACCTCCATTTGCCAGAGTACTTATATAGCTTACCATTTGAATGGGGGTAAAAGTATGCATCTGCCCAATGGCCGCACTTAATGTTTCCCCCGGCCACCACTGCTCACCTAGTTGTTCGCGGTATTCCTTACCTGCAAAAATGCCTTTTTCTTCTCCCGGCAGCTCAATACCGGTCAACTGACCGAGCCCAAATTTTTTACCGTATTCCTCAAGCTTCTCAATTGTCAACCTTCGACCGACTTCATAAAAAAAATAGTTACATGAATCTTTTATTGCTTCGGTCACGTTTTCATAACCGTGATTTCCGTATCCATATTCTGCCTGGTATATCCAACATGCTTTTGGATCTCCCGGATAATAAGTGTACAGACCCAAATCCCTGATTTGAGTCTCGGGTGTAATAATGTTTTCTTCCAGGGCGGCAATGGCTGTCAGCATTTTAAACGTGGAAGCAGGAGGATATGTACCGCTAATAGCCCTGTTGAGCATGGGTTTCAAGGGGTCATTCAGCAAGCTCGTATATTGCTCATTAAACTTGGCAGGATTATAGGTTGGATACGTAGCCATTGCCAATATGGCTCCCGTATTAACATCCATCACTACAACAGCGCCGCTGCTTGCATCTTCACCTACATTTTTCTTACCTGGATTCTTTCTTATTATCTCCATACCTTCGGCGCGAATTTTTTCAATTGTTTCACGCAACGAACGCTCGGCAACCTTCTGCAGCTCAATATCAATGGTAAGCATAACATTATCTCCGGGTACCGGAGGTTCACTGGCCAATACCTGTGTAATATTTCCTTCTATGTCCTGTTCAATACTGCTGGTACCGTCCTTTCCCTTTAAATAGGGCTCAAGTATTTTTTCCATTCCATCCTTTCCAAGAACTGCATTCATTGCATATAGTTTTTTTTCATCCTTTGTCTTCTCATACTCTTCCTTATAGGCCAGATATTCTTCGGGGAAAATAATACCGACTCTTCCTAAAATATGGGCAGCGGTTTCTCCGTGAACATAATACCTGATGGGTTCTGTAATAATATTAATGCCTGGAAAGTCCATGTGCTGTTCTTCCAGCTGCATAACTGTTTTTGAAGAGACGTCGGTGGCAATGGTGATAGGTGTATGTACGCTAAATCCTCTGGTCTCCATTTCATAAAGAATACCAACAATTTTTCTAATCTCATCATCGGTATAACCATTCTTTACTTTGTATTTTTTAGCTAACTTCTCAATGACCTGCGTTGCCGTGTCATTCTCATTAAATCCCTTAGCCTTTTTCCATTCCCTCTCCCTTTGCTCCTTTTTAACTTCTTCAGAATCCGTGAACGTAAATTCAAAAGGCGATCGGGAAATCGGAAGGGTATCAATATATGAATCTCCATTAGCTTCAAGCAAATTTATAAGTCTTAAAAGCATATTATTAAATTCATCCGATGATATTACCGTTTTATGTATTTCTATAGAAAAGCCCATCCTGTTGGTGGCCAATGGTCTGCCATAGGTATCCAGTATTTCTCCTCTCGGAGCTTTTACTGAAACGGACTTGTGCAATCTTCTTTCCGACTGTTCCTTATATTCTTCTCCGCGAACTATTTGTAACTGCATGAGCCTATATATGAAGGTCAGGCCTACCATGACTATCAATATGCTTATTATAAAATACCTGTTTTTAATTTTTTCTAATAACATTGCCAACTCACCCTTACATAAACCACCCGCTTTGCATTAATATTTCCTGGATGACTTTTCCCTTTCTTCCAGCCAGTTATCAATTTTTATCAAAACCATATAGACCGGAACCGCTACTACACAGTTGTATATAGCTTCCGGCACTATTATATGTTGCAGCACATAAAGTATCCTGGTTTCACCCCATATAAAATAAAACAAAAGATAAAAAGTAAACTCAAAGGCAAAAGTAAATATGAATGTAAAAAATAAAGCAACGAAGTAATTATCTTTATAAAAACGTTTATTAAAATAACCTGCGGCAACTCCTATATACATGCCAATCAGCGAATAAAGTCCAACTATCCTACCGGCCAATATATCCATAAATAATCCGCCTATGAAGCCAACAATCGCTCCTTCTACACTTCCCCTGATCAGTGAGAAATGTATTATCAGCATGATGACAAGATTCGGCTTAACATTAAATATCTGGCTATATTGAAGCACTGTTGACTGGACAACAAACGCAAGCAAAAGTATAATGGTCACAATAAATGCTCTCACATACACACCCCTTCAATCTCATCACATGCTCCCTATGTAAAAACAGCATTATTCAACACTGGGGACAGAATTCCTGATTACAAAAACCTGTTCAAGACGTTTAAAATCAACAGCCGGTTCAATAATCGCATACTTGGAAATTTCATGGGGTTCCTTATCAATTTCTTTTATTTTTCCTATTAACAACCCTTTGGGATATATTCCGCCTAACCCGGAAGTTTCAATTAAGTCTCCCTCCATAATACCCGCATCCTTTGGAATATAGCTCATCTTACACAATCCGTCGTTTTGGAGAACAAGGTCCCCTTTAACAACAGCCGTATCCCTCGTACGAACCACAAGGGCACTCACCGAACTGTCATGATCAATAATGGATATTACCTTGGAACTATTCGCATGAATCTCGTATATATGTCCTACAACTCCTTTGTTTGTAATTACCACATCGTTTTTTTCCAGTCCATCCTTTGTACCCTTATCTATTGTAAAAACCTGAAACCAGTTACCAGGCTCTTTTGCAATAACCTGTGCCCCAACAATATCAAATTGGCCAAAACGCTCTTTCAGGCCCAGCATATCTCTAAGCCTGTCATTTTCATCTTTCAAATCCTGTAATTTTCTGTTTTCTTCCCTCAACTTATCAATTTCGGCTAACAACTTTTCATTTTGCTCTTTTAATGTTTTAATCTCAGTGAAAAACTCTATTGAATCTTCAATCCTTGCTCCAATACCGTAAAAAAACTTTTGCACCGGGGTTACCACTGCTCCCATTGCATCACCAATAAATGCCACTTCAGGTCTACCAACTGCAGATGCTGCCATTAAAATAAAAAGAAGCAACGTAGCGCTTATCAAAGCGACTACATATTTATTTTTCAAAAAACTAGGCATGTTATATCACCTGCTACCTGATTTTTTTAGGAGACAGAAGTACTTTCCGAAGGGTATTTATCTCGTCCAATACCTTACCCGCACCTAAAACGACACAGTCCAAAGGTTGTTCTGCAATATTGACAGGCATTCCGGTCTCTTCATGTATAAGCCGGTCCAAACCGCTTAGCAATGCTCCGCCCCCCGTAAGCATAATACCCCGGTCCATGATATCTGCTGCAAGCTCGGGGGGAGTTTTTTCCAGGGTAAACTTAATTGCATCTACTATAGCATGGACAGGCTCCTTTAACGCCTCCAATATTTCTGTGGAAGTCAGGATTAAATTTTTGGGAAGGCCCGTTATTAAATCCCTTCCCCTGACTTCCAAGGTTTCTTCTTTTGGTTTCGGATATGCACATCCAATCTTCATCTTAATATCTTCTGCAGTTCTTTCTCCTATCATCAAATTATATTCTTTTTTTACATGATATATAATAGCATCATCCAATTCATCTCCTGCAATACGCAAGGATTTACTGGTTACAATGCCGCCCAGGGAAATAACAGCAACTTCACTGGTTCCTCCGCCAATATCCACCACCATGCTCCCTGTCGGCTCATCAACGGGTAAATTTGCACCAATAGCAGCTGCCATCGGTTCCTCCATTAAAAATACTTCCCGCGCCCCTGCCTGAATGGCTGCTTCTTCCACCGCCCTTTTTTCCACTTCTGTAACACCGGACGGAACACAAATCACAACCCTGGGCTTAAAAATAGCTATGTTATTGGAAGAAAGGGCTTTTTTAATGAAATATTTCAGCATGTTTTGGGTAATGTCAAAATCGGCAATTACCCCATCCTTCATAGGCCGAATGGCTACAATATTCCCCGGTGTTCTGCCAATCATGCTCTTGGCTTCATCACCAACGGCCAGTACTTCCCCGGTGTTTTTATTCATGGCAACCACGGAAGGCTCTCTTACCAATATACCTTTATTCTTAACATGAACTAATGTATTTGCTGTTCCTAAATCAATACCAATATCTTTTGAAAACAATCCCATAATAATCTCCCTTCATCACCAAAAACACCCTTGAAAAAACAAGGGATGCATTCAGTGCGCCTCTTTTACAATATGCAAACCTGAAATTCTTTCTGTAGAATCCATGCAATCTTTGCTACAGGAAGACCTACCACATTAAAATAGTCCCCTTCAATTCTGTCTACCAACATACTTCCTTTTTTCTGTATACCGTACGCACCTGCTTTGTCCATCGGTTCCCCGGTCCTTATATATTTTTGAATATCCTCATCACTGATTTCTCTAAACTTCACCAAGGTTTGCTCGTATCCGTTTACCGTCTTTCCACTGTATGTATTTATAATAGAAAAGCCTGTAAAAACAGTATGTACATCTCCGCTCAAACTTTTTAACATCATAAACGCTTCTCGGTCATCTTTCGGCTTTCCCAAAACAGTTCCACCATGTACAACAATGGTATCCGCACCAATCACAATACCCGGCTCCGATATCCTCTGCGATACATCCCTTGCCTTGGAATATGCCAACTGCTGAACTATCCGTTCCGGCGGTTCATTCTTGTCTATGTTCTCATCTATATTGCTGGGCATTACTTCAAATTTCAATCCAATCTGCTGCAACAACTCCTGCCTGCGCGGTGAAGCAGAAGCAAGGAATATCTTTATCATATTGTCACCTGCTCTTATGACCTTTTGCTTAAACATTATTAATAATAATTATGTGCTTTCGCTTCATATAAAATACATCATATTACCCTTTTATAAACAAATATAGAAGCAATAATGCCAAGAATACTTGCAATGTTAACGTTAAAAGCTATTGCAAAAGAAAACTTAATGACACTCAAATCAAGGAACAAGGGTCTGCCCATATCCATACCAAATTCTTTTCCATAACTTAAAAAGGACAGGTACTTAAACTGGCTTAAGAATTCCCCCAACAAACCTCCCATGACTATCCCTATCAAAATTAGCAGTACCAGTAATCCTGTATTTCTTTCCCGTCTCATAATCATGTTTTCCCTCCGTTTTTCCGTTGTGTCTGTATGCTTACCTTAAGCGTCCCTAAGGCATAATTTGCAGTTAAGCCTATAAAATAGCCAGTTATAGTCCCGACAATACCCAATACCGGCAGATAAGTAAAAAGTCCAAAGTTACCCAGGATCACCGAAGCAGTAAATATTTGTGCTATATTATGCGCAGCAGCCCCCAAAACGCTTATACCTATAAGGCTTACTTTTGGATACAGGGTCCTGTATACCAGCCACATTATAAGGGTGCTGAACAGGGCTCCGTTAAGACTATAGGGGATGGAAGAAACTCCACCCGTCAACAGTCCTCCCAGCAATGCGCGTACTGCTGAAACCACAAAGGCTGTTGCCGGTCCAAATACCACTACAGTCAATAGGGAGGCAATGTTTGCAAGGCCTAACTTTGCCCCAGGTAAACTAACCATTACCGGGATATAAGATTCTATTATATGAAGCACAAGTCCTATCGCTATAAGCATAGCAATATATACGATTTTAAATGTATTTTTCAAATATCTAAGCTCCATTCCATTATAAGTGAACAAGGTGCCGGAAACCTTCCGATACCCTGCGGAAGGAAAATCAGTATGCTACACCGTCAAGCTCTTCTGCCTCTCCTTCAATACGAATCACAACCCTATTAGGCAAACATACGATCATCTGATTGGCCTTATCTATCCAGCCGGCCAATACATCCAACTGATCCGGGCAGTCAGCTTCCACAACCCGCACCCTGTTACTCTCTATTTCAATCTTATTATAACCATATTGTGTCCTTATTTCAACGTGTTTCGCCGAAGTTATTTCATTAAAGTTGTATTTGGCATATAACTCTCCATCCACCTCAATTACAATGCTTTTACCGGCTGTTCCATAAAAAAGGGTATTTACCAGAAACATGCTTATAAATGAGATACCCATTACCAGCACAATAATTATCTTATCACCCTTTGTCATTATTATTCTCCTTGCCAAGTCATAAGTCAATATCCTGTGGAGCCAAACCCCCGGCTGCCCCTTTCTGTTTCATGGAGCTCATTTACAACGGTAAGGGATACTACTGCAATGGGTACGAATACCATTTGTGCAATCCTGTCCCCCGGCTGTATTGTGTAGGGTTCGGCTCCTAAGTTCACCAGACCGCACATGATTTCACCCGTATAGTCGCTGTCAATAACCCCTACCCCGTTGGACATGGTAATACCATGTTTTATTCCCAGTCCGCTTCGGGCAAAAATTAAAGCAGCATATTCTTTTGAAGGCAATTGTATTGCAATCCCGGTAGGCACAATTATTTTTTCGCCCGGCCTTATCGTAACAGGCTTTTCTATGCAAGCAGACAAGTCCATACCTGCCGAGCCGGAAGTGGCATAAAAGGGCGGTTTAATGCTCGTACCAATTTCCTTACGCACATATTTTATCTTAACTTCTATTTTATTTGTCATATATCTCTCCCCACCATATAAATTTTTAGTCTTGTCTATACTCCCCTGTAAAAGTGGCCCCTTGTATAGCCCTTATCCATCCAAGTTTTTACATCTTCGCCATATGCCTGTAACATCCCATCCTGTCCCCTTTCCATGGAGCAGGAATAAATTTTTGCTATTTTACTGCACTGCTCCGGCTCTTCAATAGTAAACAATAACCGTATGCAGTGTATACCTGACGATACCACCTCATCCAGTTTGTCTGCAATAAAAAGAGGCTGCGAATTTAATATTTCCGTGCGACATGTAAAGCAATCGGTCAACAAAGGAAATATCGCTCCTTTCCTGTCCATGAGCCCATACCGTTTTTTATTGCAGTCACAGTGCTTCCTACCCCCTGGGCCCATGTTTAACGCACTTCCTATCGGACAATTGCGCACAATCATAAGGGGCAGGCGGCCATAAGCAATTACTTCCGTCTGCATATTATCGGGCTTATGAATATCTTTTATCTGCCGTAATGTCATTTCCGGCGAAAGGGTAACCGCTTTTAAACCGAGCCGCTTCATTTCAAGCAAAGTACACGTGTTAAACACGTTTAACCCAACATCACCATATAAATCCAGCAATCCGGAACTTTTGGCCCAACTCATTTGACCTATGTCCCTTGCCATCACGCCATATATCCCTAAGGACGGCAAAACAGATATTTTGTTCTTAAACTGTTCAAATAAGCTGCCATGGAATGCCCTGGGCAAAGTGCACACCATTTCTATTCCATTGGAAATACATGCATCCAGTATCTCCTTTGTACCCTTTCCCTGATTATTTACCAGCAAGGCCGTTGCCGGTACATATATTCTTTTCACTCCAGTGCCAACTAATGCCGATGCCTGCAAAAGGTTTGAAACCTGGGCCGTCAACAAGGGTTTTTTACTATCCCTTGTCTCCTTTTTGTAAAGGCTGTAAATAACCTCGTTTGCATCTGCGGTTTTGCCCTGCCTTTCTTTATGCCGCACCGCCCTTTCCTGTTCCAAAAGGCTGATGGCTTTCCTGCGTGCCTTGTTAATCTCTCTAAGAGGTAATGCCAAACCGGGCCGGATATCAAGGCTTATACCTCTTAATTCAAAGGGGGTGCCTCCTAATTTCTCCATCTGCTGTTTTACAACCTTGTCGTCCAATTCCCTGCTTATTGCCTTTTGTACCTTTTCTTCACCCCATGCTTCCACATAATGCCCGTCTTCGTCCCAAAGCTCAATCCTTATGGGCTTATCGGGCATCACCTCACAATGGGCGTAAATTGGTATTAGCCTTAAATTAGCATTATCAGCAAAATATTTTTGCATTTGTTTATTGCGAACCATATCTGAAGTTTTATAGACCTTATCCCCTTTGCTGATATCACCCCGTATATAAAAGCCAATTACCTGTCCCTTTTTATCTTTACTCATCCCATCACCGGGAAACAGCCTGGAAATAATCGTACCGTAGTTTTGTCCCCTTTGCGACCAAATCTCCACTCCATCCCCCACATTAAGGGTTGTCTGGGGCCTTACATAAGCTATGTTTTTCTTCTTATCATATAATACAATTTCACCAAGATATACACCCCAGTTATCAGGCTTTTCATGGCTCATCATATTCTTCCCTAAATCCCCAACAAAATATCCCTCTGTAAATCCCCCTCTGTTAAACATTTGCAGCAATGTTTCATAATCATAGGGTTCAATGTCTTTTTCATTGTCCAAATACTTCCTGTATATTGCCGTAACCGCAGCCACGTATTCGGGACGTTTCATCCTCCCTTCAATCTTTAACGATTTCACTCCCGCTTTTTTGAGCTTTGCCAGGTGTTCCACAAGGCACAGGTCTTTGGGGCTCAAAAGGTAGGCAGTCTTATCTTTTTCTCCCGGCAACCGCATTGAATCCATATCTACCATATGATAAGGCAGACGGCATGGCTGAGCACAGCATCCCCGGTTTCCGCTTCTGCCCCCTATCATGCTGCTCATGAGGCATTGCCCCGAATAGCACATGCACAGGGCACCATGTACAAATACCTCAATTTCCAGTTTCGTATTTTCACATATGTGCCGTATCTCGTCATAGTGCAGTTCCCTTGCTAAAACCACCCGTTCAAACCCAAGGGCCTCCAGTTGCTTCACGCCTTCCAAATTATACACGGTCATCTGGGTGCTGGCATGAAGGGTCAAATGGGGTGCTATTTCTCTTATGAGTTTAGCTGCCCCCAGGTCCTGAACAATAACTGCGTCCACATCTATATCATTAAGGTATGCAATCCATCCTGCCAACTGAGCCATATCCCGGTCCGTGACCAATGTGTTCACCGCCACATATACCTTTACTCCGCGAATGTGGCAGTATTCCACTGCCTTTGCCAGATCTTCGTCATCAAAGTTTCCTGCATACTGGCGGGCATTAAATTTTTTACCTCCCAGGTATACCGCATCGGCTCCGCTTTGCACCGCCGCTACCAATGCCTCCCAGGTCCCCGCAGGGGAAAGCAATTCCATCGTTTTCTTCATACTTGTCACATCCTAAGCTATCCCTTACTGTTTTTTAGCTCGAGCATATCCTGCTCCAGTACCTTGATCACTGCCGGATAAATATCCGTCAGGGAACGTATTCCTTCCGCAAAAACCTCTTCATATTTGCCATGGACAATGGTAGGTACTTTGTTTAATGTATGAGTTTTTACGGATAAATCTTCTATATTACCATGATCACTTGTTATTATTAATAAAGTATTTGTATAATCAATTAACTTATCCAATTCTCCTATAAATTCGTCCAATATCTCCAACACTTCTTCACTTTTCTCCCTCACCCTGCTATGTCCTGCCAAATCCGTCAGGAAGTATTCAAAAAAAGTAAAGTCGTAATTCCTCGATATTTTATATAATATTTTTGCAGCATCCCTGGGCTTTATTTGTGGCACATCATACCCGCTCTCAATAAGTGTATTGTTTGTAATATCATGATAAATTCCATTGCCTTGTTTCAAATCCTCCACCGTACGCAGCGGTATGCCTGCCACCAGGCATGCCACTGTTGAAGCCGACGGTCTTATCCCCCTTTCGGCAGGATCTTTAATAGCCTTAAGGTAATGATCCCGATACACATTTGCGTTGGTGACTTTTATTCCCTTTTGTAACAGCACCTTAAAAAGGCTGTACTGATCAATTATCCTTTTCAAAGTTTCCGTGGGCTGTCCATGCAAATGCTTTCCTAAAATTTTAGAAGCATTTTTTCCGGTCAAAATGGTTGTCTGGCCGGTAGCACTTTGGGGTAACCCCTCCACCCCCAGCGTAGCATCGGTCGGAATAACCCTATACTGCTGTATCATTCTGAAATAATTTGGGACGTTGGCACTGTATAAGGGATTCCTTTGTTTGTCTTCCGTTCCCAGTCCAAAACCATCAATAAACACAAAAATGATTTTCATATAATCCTCCTGGCACACGCTAATATCAAAGAAAATAAATAAGGCATAATCAAGAAGCAATTGGGCCGATGGGACGGCCAATTATCTTCCTGAGTATACCTAAACTAAAAGTACCAGTAAATAAACCGGTACTTCTATCATTTTACCCTGAATTTTCGAGCGCTATTAATTTTTACCGTGTTATCTCTGGCATTTTCCCGCATTAGTTCCGTCTCTTTTCTAACCAAATCCAGTTTAAGCTGCTCAATGGTATTCCTTAACTCATCATTTTCTTTCTGCTGCTTCTTTAGTTCAAAAGAAGTCCGTTCTAATAGTTGGATATGTTCATTCATGTCTTTTTTAAGCTGTTCCAACTCTTCCTGGCATTTAAAATATTCATCTGCCACATTTATTGCCGTCAGCACAGCTACCATAGAGGTGCTCAGATTATTGTTCAGACTATATATCATATTCATTTTTTTATCAATATATGAAGCGATTTTTTGAATATAGTAATCCGGTTCCTCACCCACAATGGTATATTCCTTACCATATATATAGACCTTTACCTTTGTCTTTGATGACATAATCCGACTCCCCTTAACGACCGGTTATTTATTTCATTATACTATATGTCGCTAAAAAAAGACATACTTTTGGGAAGTTGTAAAATAAAATGCCGTAATATATAGAAAACTCATGGTAATCCATTGTAAAATGTTTAATAACCAAAGAAAAACATTAGCAAAGGAGTACCATGAGTTATATATGAATAATAACACAG
>JAAYHJ010000055.1 GCA_012735465.1 Clostridiaceae bacterium | reverse complement strand
TGTGATGTATTGAAATAAAAGGAATGACAATTATCATAAGATAATATTTAAAGTGGAACCGTAACATGTGATGTATTGAAATTTTTTTTATGCTTTTTTATATCCCAGGCTTTATTTTGTGGAACCGTAACATGTGATGTATTGAAATAGATAACAAGCTATAATTAAGCATAACAAGTTATAAGTGGAACCGTAACATGTGATGTATTGAAATAATTACAGGCTTACCAAAAGGAGTTTCCGTTTCTTCGTGGAACCGTAACATGTGATGTATTGAAATGCGGATTCATAACCACAAGACCAACTAAGCTGTCCTGTGGAACCGTAACATGTGATGTATTGAAATACCCGAAGGTTACCGGCAAAGGCTCGATTCTCAACCTGTGGAACCGTAACATGTGATGTATTGAAATAACCTAATAGAATATATTTCTCTGTCTACTTCAATAGTGGAACCGTAACATGTGATGTATTGAAATTGGCCGTATTGCAACGAGGGAACTTGGGAAGAAAAGGTGGAACCGTAACATGTGATGTATTGAAATGACAAACCATGCAAGGTATTTGCCGCTCCTTTTGATATGGAACCGTAACATGTGATGTATTGAAATCCAGAAGTCCCCGACGTGCGAAATAAGTACATTATTCACGTTTGAAATTGTGAGTTAATACGGATATCATCCACTGTTTCATTTGCCATTGATCTTGCACTATTTAAGCAGCATAACAAAAGGTATGGTTATAATGGATGCCAAGGTTGAAAAGCCTATGACCCTTGACGCAAATAAACTATCTTCATCATACATTTCAGCAAATATTGTGGTGGTTGCCGCCACGGGCATTGCTACCATGAGAATGCAAACAGTAAGTATTGTACCTGATAAACCTATACATTTTAAAACCAGGTATGTAAGCACAGGTATTAATACAAGCCTTACGGCGGTTATGTAATATAATTCAAAACCGTAAAACAGTTCTTTTAATTTGCAGTCTGCAAAGTTTGAACCTATGATTAGCATTGATAGTGGAGTGGTCATTGAGCCCACAAGTTCTATGGTCGAAGCTATAGTATTGGGAAGCTCTATTGAAAAGATGAACAAAAACAGCCCGATGATTACTGATATAATCCCGGGATTGAGGAGGGCTTTTTTAAAAGTATCCTTGTCCATTTTTTTCTTGTCGCTAAATATCATAACTCCATTTGTCCAAACAAAAATATTAAAGACGGCTATATATACCGAAGCAAATAATACCCCAGCCTTTCCATAGAGACTTTCCAAGACGGGAATACCCATAAAGCCGCAATTTGAATATATAGCAGAAAACTTCATTATTTTTTTTGTGCTGCCTCTGTATTTAAAAAAAAGAATTTGCCCCAGGAGTATGGAGAAAACATGAGCAGCTATGGAAAATATAAAGAGGGTAGTGACATTATGCATTATCTCTTCTGTAAAGCTTATTTGAAATGAGGAAATAACCAGAAGAGGGTTAGTAATTTTTAAAAGTAACTCGGATAGTTTTTTGCTGGTTGAATTATTGATGATATCTTTCTTTTTAGCATAAAAGCCTATAATCATAATGAAGAATAAAATTAAAACTTGATTTGAAACAACACTTGAACCCATAATAAACCTCACAAATTGAATCTCTTTAACTTAAATGCTATACTATGTTTTGAATGTGGGGGATTCTTGCTTCATCGAGGTTGCAACCTACTGTCTCCGCAAGCGTAACTTCGGGTGGTCCCAACCCTACAGGATTATTTTGCTTAAGCCACAGGCATTAAAATTGATTGCTGGGAAAAAAGTATTTACATGTAATGAAGCATACAAAATATGGAACTTATGTTCTAATTATATCATTTATGGTGGCTTTTATCAACCCTTTCAGATAACAAATAGAAACGATTCATCTCTCGCTTTTGTAAGCGGGAATCTTTTTGCTAGCATTTGATAATAAAAAAAGGATTTTGTGGGTAAATGTCAAATAATATTGAATGTGTGACGATATATATTGTGATATAGGTTAATAATAACTTCTTTATTATAAAGAATAAGAGGAGTGTAGTTTATGAAGGTAAAACTAAAAAGAAAGCTTAAAAATTTTTTAAATAGAAAAAAATTTTTAAATGAAGACATATATCATGATTATAGCGGGCACACGCATACTTCTTCAAATATTCGTGTGCTGGAGAGCCTGTTGAGACAAAAACATATGGAAATGGAACAGCCGCAACCCAGAAAGTTGTCAGATATAATTAATAGCGAAGATTATCCGTCAAATTATGAGATTTCCTGGGGAGCAATTTCTATTGGCGTCATAGGGATAATGCTTATACTAATGGTCTGGTTGATCATCTCATATGTGCAGATAAATAGAAAGTATGAAAGACTGGCTCAATCCATATCCCAGAAAAATACAGTTGCAAGCAGTAATGCAACAGATCAGGATAAAAACATAGATGATCTGGAAGACAAATTGGCCCAGATAGAAAAAAAGGTGAATACATATATAGAGCAGTCTAAGTCGACAACTACTGCTCAAGAGCCTGGAAAGGTTGGAACTGAAGAATATAAGAATTCTGAAACACCTGAAAATATAAAAACATCTCAAAGTTCCGGGAACACTGTTAACATAAAGCAAACTCAAAATGTTCAAAACACTGATAACGCAAAGCAGTCTCAAAACCTGCAAAACTCTGCAAGTACTGAAGAGCCTAAGAGCTCGCAGAAGACCGAGAGCACAAAGGAATCCGAGAACGAGACATCAAATACTTTGTCCAGTACGGCAGATAAATTGTCCGAAGACGGAAAATACATAATATATACAATTCAAAAGGGGGATACTCTATGGAAAATCAGTAACAGGTACTTTGGAAGCGGTAAGAGAGTCAGTGAACTTATGCAGATAAACGGACTCGAGGACACGAATAATTTAGAAGTCGGAAAAACCATCTTGATCCCTGTAGAATAAAAGCAAAAAATAGCATAAGCATAAAGGAAGATTTCAGTCGGGGCAAAAAATCAATGAATCTTTATATGGAGTAAAAAGTTCTTTTAACTGCTGCATATTCCTGTTATTCTGATTTAACCATAGTTTGGCTTGTTCCTTATGAAAGATTACAGGCATGCGGTCGTGAATTGCTGCCATTTCCTTGTTTGCACCGGTAGTGATAATAACAAAAGCGGTATAACTACTGGTATTTTCATTAATAAAGGTATTGTAGAGTCCTGCCATATAAAAGGCCGGTAATTTAGTGCGAATTAGATATTTATCCTTCCTTCCGTTTTCAGTTTTTTTCCATTCAAAAAAACCGGATGCGGGAACAAGACATCTTTTACTATGCAAAATATTTTTAAAGGTAGGTTTTTTATCAAGGGTTTCCTGCCTGGCATTTATGATGACTCCCTTACCTTTATGGCTGGGGAATCCCCATTTCATAAGGGTGATATTTATTTTGTTTGTATTATCAATAATTATGGTAGGTGCAAAGTTGGTAGGAAAGATTTCTCCGGTTTTAAGTTTTGAAGCTTCTTCCGGTCCGTATTTCATGTTTATTTCCTCAATGATTTTTCTTATCTCATGATTTTCCGTATCATCAGCCAGTAAAAATCTGCCGCACATTTTAATCCTTCCTTAATATTAATTACTTATTAAATATTTTAACCCATAATTCTTTTTAATGCCATACAAAAATATGGTGAAAATACATAAATTTTTCTTAAAGTTATTGGATTATTTCTAATAATATTTTACCGATAATTCCAATCTGTTAATTATGGATTTGCTTGCTTGCAGGGTAAGGTTTTTGTTATAATTGAAAATAATAGGGAGGGGAGGGTTTGATTTGCGGCAAATCGGTCTTGTATGTGAAGTGGATAAGGATATGGCAAAGGTTCAGATTAAAAGAGCAACGGCCTGCGGTGGAAAGTGCGGTGAATGCAATGGATGCGAAACCACTTCTCAGCAGGTGATAGCATTAAATACGGTGGGAGCAAAGGTAGGCGAAATTGTGCAGATGGAAATGGATGACGGGAAAGTGCTGTTTGCAGCTTTTTTGGTATATGGGATGCCATTGATCCTGCTGTTTATCGGGTATGCTATTGGATACTTCTTGTGGTCAAGCGAACTTGCCGGAGGGCTTATTGGTTCAATGATGATGATAGGCTCTTTTTTTGTTATAAAGAAGATGGATAAAGGTTTTGCCCGTAAGGGAAAGTATACAATTGTAATCACAAAAATTTTATCATAAATTGAGAGGATAGGATGCCTATGGACAATCCAAGGATTTCAATCTTTACCGGGCACTTTGGAAGTGGAAAGACGGAAATTGCAATAAATTTTGCAATTAATTGCAAAAAGTATTATAATAAAGTAGCAATTGTTGACCTGGATATAGTAAATCCCTATTTTAGGACAAAGGATGCTTCCCGTATATTGGAGAGCCAGGGGATTAAGGTGATTGCGCCCTTGTTTGCCAATACAAATGTGGATATACCTGCTCTGCCTGCGGAAATACTCTCCTTGTTCCATGATAAGGACTATATTGCCATATTTGATGTGGGTGGGGATGAGATTGGTGCCACAGCATTGGGAAGATACCATCGCTATTTTTTAAATGAGGGTTATCAGATGTTTCTTGTGATAAACACTAAAAGGCCTCTGACTAAAGATACGGAAAGCATTCTTTCGATGTTTGAGGGAATTAAAAAGAATTCCCGTCTGGAGATATCCGGGCTTATCAACAATACAAACCTGTCCTATGATTCGACCGTTGAAGATTTGATAGAAGGTCAAAAAATTATTGATGATGTTTCCAGGCAGACTATGGTGCCTACCAGATATATTACGGGTAAGGAAAAAATACTTTCAGGTATGCCTGAATATATGAAAAAAAAAGCTTTTCCCATTAATTTATATCTGCAAATGCCATGGCAATAAAGTATAGATGATTTATGGTAGGGGGTGTCGGAGTGGCAAAAGTTTTTTTTAAGGAAGACAGGTGCAAGGGCTGTGAACTGTGTACTACCGTATGTCCTAAGGGAATAGTGGTGATGGCAAGAGACAGAATAAACAATAAAGGTTTCCAACCTGCCCAGGTGATAGAACAGGACAAATGTATCGGATGTGCCTTTTGTGCCATGATTTGTCCTGATGTGGTAATCGAAGTTGAAAAGTAAGGGGGTAGTAAGATGTCAGAAAAAGTATTAATGAAGGGTAATGAGGCAGTTGCAGAAGCGGCAATTCAGGCAGGATGCAGATATTTCTTCGGGTATCCGATTACCCCTCAGAATGAAATTCCCGAATACATGGCCAAGAGGATGCCCAAGGTGAATGGGGTTTATTTGCAGGCTGAAAGTGAAGTGGCTGCAATTAATATGGTATATGGTGCAGCAGGAGCAGGGGCAAGGGTTATGACCTCTTCGTCAAGCCCCGGGATCAGCTTAAAGCAGGAAGGGATCTCTTATTTGGTTGGAAGTGACCTTCCTTGTGTTATTGTAAACATGGTTCGTGGAGGTCCGGGTTTGGGAGGAATCCAGCCTGCCCAGTCCGATTATTTTCAAGCGGTAAAGGGCGGTGCCCATGGGGATTATTATCTGGTAGTACTGGCACCTAGTTCTGTGCAGGAAGCAGTGGATTTAACCATGGAAGCCTTTGATATTGCAGATATGTATAGGACTCCGGTTATTATACTGGGAGATGGAATGTTGGGGCAGATGATGGAACCGGTGCAGTTCCACCAGTATAAGGGAAGGAATCTGCCTGCGAAGGATTGGGCAACTACCGGAACCAACAACTCCCGAAAGAGGAATATCATAAACTCTCTTTTCATAGACCCGCAGGAACTGGAAAACCTGAACATTGAACGGTTTAACCGCTATAAACAAATTCAAGAAAAGGAAGTTAAGTTTGAAAGCGTTAATTGTGAGGATGCGGACGTGGTGCTTGTAGCCTATGGTACCACTGCAAGAGTAGCCAAGTCGGCCATGAGCCGTGCAAGAGCGGAAGGTCTGAAAGTTGGGCTTATCCGTCCTATTACCCTGTGGCCGTTTCCTGTACAAGTCTTTCAGCAGGTTGCCCGGACAGCCAAGGCATTTTTAGCCGTGGAGATGAGCATGGGGCAGATGGTGGAAGACGTACGCCTTGCGGTAAACGGGTTAAAGCCTGTATATTTTTACGGAAGAACCGGCGGCATGGTTCTTACGCCAATGGCTATTGTTGAAGAAATAAAAAAGATTTCCGGGGGTGAAAAAAATGACTAAAGTTTTTGAAAAACCAAAGGCATTATGCGATGTTCCGCTGCATTATTGTCCGGGATGCACCCACGGAATCATACATCGCCTTGTAGCAGAAGCAATTGATGAGCTGGATATATTGGGAAAGACGGTTGGCGTTGCGTCAGTAGGCTGTTCTGTCTTTAGTTATAATTATTTTGAATGTGACATGCAGCAGGCTGCCCATGGACGTGCACCGGCGGTAGCTACGGGTATCAAAAGGGTCCATCCGGGCAATGTGGTGTTCACATACCAGGGGGACGGGGACCTGGCAGCTATTGGTACGGCAGAAATGGTTCATGCGGCTGCAAGAGGTGAAAAAATTACAGTAATATTTGTAAATAATGCCATATATGGAATGACAGGAGGTCAAATGGCACCCACCACCCTTTTGGGACAAGTAACTCAAACTTCTCCTTATGGCAGAAATGCGGAAAATCAAGGTTATCCCATAAAGGTATGCGAGATGTTATCAACTCTTGAAGGTTCCGCTTACATTGCAAGGGTATCGGTGGACTCGGTAAAGAATATCAGAAATGCTAAAAAGGCAATTAAAAAAGCGTTTGAAACGCAGATAGAAGGAAAAGGTTTTTCTTTGGTTGAGGTGCTCTCTACATGTCCTACCAACTGGGGATTGTCACCGGTGGAATCATTGGACTGGCTTAGGGCAAACATGATGCCATTTTATCCTCTGGGTATATACAAAGAAAAATAATACAAGGGGGCATGAAAATGAATTGTACTCATGAAATTGTTATGGCCGGTTTTGGCGGGCAAGGGATTATGTTTGCCGGAAAGCTGGTCTCCTATGCAGGTATGTTGGCGGGAAAAGAAATCTCGTGGCTTCCGTCCTACGGTCCGGAGATGAGAGGTGGAACGGCAAACTGCCATGTAATTGTATCCGATGAGCAGATAGGTTCACCCATTATTACCAATCCAACTGCTCTAATTGCAATGAACAGGCCATCCCTGGATAAATTTGAAGATACGGTTGTACCCGGCGGACTGATTCTTACCGACAGCTCATTGATCAATCGCAGCGTAAAGCGGAAAGATGTAGTAGCCATTGAGATACCGGCTACACAGCATGCTATTGATTTGGGAGAAGGAAAACTGGCTAATATGGTGTTGGTGGGTAGGCTTATAAGGGAAACAGGTATTGTATCCCTTGATATATTAAAAGAAGCATTAAAAAAGATTGTGCCTGCAAGAAAGCAAGAACTTCTTGAGATGAATATAAAGATGATAGAATTGGGATATAATGGATAGAAATGACAGATTAGGAGCAGGGGGTATCAAAGAGGTATATAGATACTATTGCTCCTTTTTGTTTGCTACCAAGGAGGAATTTATATTATGTTAACACAAAAGGATTTGTTAAATACTTTAAAAAGGATAGACGGCAAAGGGTATGGAGCCTATAAAGACCTTCAGGGCCAGTACCAGTTTGATAATTATATATTGTTCATTGACCATGTGCAAAGTGACCCCTTTGCCCCTCCTTCCCGAATCAGGATAAGGGTGGATAATCTTATCGCTTCGATTCCTTTAGAGCTTTTTTCCACAAAGGTGCGTAAGATAGCATTGGAAGATTATTTTACACGGCAAATTGCCAACGCAATTAAAAAAAATAATACAAGGATAAGCGGGACCGGTAAAAGCGGGCTTATTGCAATTCTTCCTTGCGCTCAGGAGATATTGGAAAGGACGTCAGTGGTAATTTGTGAAAAATACATTGAGGCGCGGATAAGTGTAGGGTTGCCTGCAAGGGGCAGGACGGTTATGGCAAAAGAGGCGGAAAAGCTGTTTTTTACCGAGCTGCCACAAATAGTGAACCGGTCCATGTTGTTTAAAAATATTGACGGTGAAAAAGCAAAAAGGCAGGTGGAACTGGCCGAAGACCAGGAATATCTGAGAAAGAAATTAGAAGACAGTGGCATTGTTGCATTTATTGGGAATGGTTCCATATTGCCAAGGGAAAGCGGAGTAAGCGACAGGCCGTTAAAGGGGAAGGAAGTCGTACCCTTTGAATCCCCAAAGGAATTGGAGGTATGCTTCGAGCTGCCCAACAGAGGCAAAATTAAGGGGATGGCTATTAAAAAAGGAGTTACGTTAATTGTAGGTGGGGGTTATCACGGTAAGTCCACCCTGCTAAAAGCCATAGAGCGGGGCATATATAATCATATTGAAGGGGACGGCCGAGAATTTGTCATAACCTGTGAAAGCGCAGTAAAAATACGTGCTGAAGACGGACGGTTTATACAAAATGTAGACATCAGCCCCTTTATAAATAACCTTCCGGGTAAACAGGATACCCGGCATTTTTCAACGCAAAATGCCAGCGGAAGCACATCCCAGGCTGCAAACATTATTGAGGCGGTGGAGGCCGGCTGCCGGCTCTTGCTTTTAGATGAGGACACCTCTGCAACAAATTTCATGATACGGGATGCCCGTATGCAGCGCCTTGTACATAAGGATAAGGAACCTATTACCCCCTTTATTGACAGGGTCAGGCAGTTTCATCGTGAACTTGATATATCCACCATCGTTGTAATTGGCGGTTCGGGGGATTATTTTGATGTGGCCGATACGGTAATTTTAATGGATGAATACAGGCCCAGAGAAGTAACGGCCCAGGCAAAAAAGATTGCAAAGGAAATTGCAACCAACAGGGAAAAAGAATTTACGGGAAACCTTTCCCTGTCGATTCAAAGAATTCCCCTTGCCGAAAGCTTTGAAATAAAAGCCAGAAAAGAAAAAGTAAAGTCAAAAGGGACAATGTCCATTGTATATGGTTATAATGAGATAGACCTTCAATCGGTGGAACAGCTTGTGGACAGCAGTCAGACCGCTGCCATTGCGTTGATGATGCAGTATATTAAGAAAAAAAACCTGGCTGACGGAAGGACACCGCTTAAAGATATACTTGTACAAGTATATGAGGAAATCTCACAAAAACGTTTGGACATCATATCCCCTTTTTATGGGCAGCACCCGGGTGATTATTCCATGCCCAGGATACAGGAAGTATTTGCAGCTATAAACAGGTTAAGCACCTTGAAAATAGTGCATAGGGAAGGGTCTCAATCCTGAATATCCCCATTACCTCCTGCAAATAATAATTGCCAGGAGGTGTTTTTTATGGTTGTAGCAGTTCAGAAAGGTTTAAGTCATATAAAAGAACAGTTGAGGGAAAGAGGATATGAAGTTGTAACCTTAGGAGAATATAATTATCCCATTGATGCGGTGGTATATGCGGGAAGCGGTTTGGAAGCATCTTATATAAAAAATAACAATATCCCCAATTTAAGTTCTCATCTGCCGGAAAGAGGGCATCCCGACAGGTCCTATGGGGTTTTGCTCATAAATGCAGCCAATAAAACAGTGGACGAAATCGACAGGATGTTGCAAAAAAAGGTATACAGCCCCCTTTTCTAAAAAAAAATTCATTTTAATATTGACAAATTAGGTCGGAAATGTTACTCTTTAATTGAAAACCGAGTAATGAGGTAGGAATTAAAGGGGTGAAGAAATGAAGCTGTCTACCAAAGGCAGGTACGGAGTTAAAGCCATGCTGGACCTGGCCATACATTCAGCTGAAGGACATATTGCATTAAAAAATATAGCAGAGCGTCAGGATTTATCGGAACATTATCTGGAACAGCTCATTGCCACTTTACGAAAAGCAGGTTTGGTTAAAAGCATCCGGGGTGCCCAGGGAGGATATACTTTAGCCCATGAACCGTCAGAAATTACTGTAGGTGAAATATTGAGAGCTTTGGAAGGTTCTCTGGCACCTGTTGATTGTGTGTTAGAAAATGAACCGGCAGATTGTGTTTATTCTTCAAAATGTGTTACAAAAAAGATTTGGATGAAAATACGGGATAGTATTAATCAGGTGGTGGACTCCATAACCCTGCAAGATTTAATTGATGAGTACAATGAGTTAAACAAAAGTGAGGGGTATATGTATTATATCTAAGATTTATATATTTTAACATTTGAAGGAGTATGAGCATATGGATAAACAAATATACTTGGATCATTCTGCTACTACCTATGTGAAAGAAGAAGTACTGCAGGAAATGATTCCATATTTCACAGAAAAATTTGGTAATGCGTCAAGCATTTATTCTATTGGAAGAGAATCTAAAAAAGCCATTGAGGATGCAAGGGAAAAGGTAGCCAGGGCGCTTCACTGCCAGCCTAAAGAAATATTTTTCACAGCGTCCGGTACCGAGGCGGATAACTGGGCAATTAAGGGAGTTGCCTTTGCCAATAGAAACAAAGGTAATCACATTATTACATCGGCAATAGAGCATCATGCGGTGCTCCATACCTGCCAGTACCTGGAGAAAGAAGGCTTTGAGGTTACATATCTTCCGGTTGATGAATACGGCATGGTTTCACTGGAAAAACTCCAGGAAGCAATTACCGATAAAACAATTCTTATTTCCATTATGTTTGCCAACAATGAGATAGGTACCATCCAGCCAATTAAAGAGATAGGAAGGATTGCAAAAGAAAAGGGTATTTATTTTCATACCGATGCGGTACAGGCTGTAGGCAATGTTCCTATAGATGTGGATGAATATAACATCGACATGTTGTCCTTATCGGCCCATAAATTCTATGGTCCCAAGGGAGTGGGCGCCCTTTACGTGCGAAAAGGCGTAAAACTGCATAATTTCATGCAAGGGGGAGCCCAGGAAAGGGGCAGAAGAGCAGGTACGGAAAATGTACCTGGAATTGTCGGGCTTGGAAAAGCCATCGAGTTGGCCACAAGGGATATTGAAGGATATAACAGTAAACTGAGGGCATTAAGGGACAGGCTTATCAAAGAGGTTCTGGAAAAGATTCCGTATACGCGCTTAAACGGTCATCCAACACAGCGCCTGCCGGGTAATGCAAACTTTTCTTTTGAGTTTATAGAAGGAGAATCCCTTTTGCTTATGCTGGACATGAAAGGTATAGCAGCATCAAGCGGTTCTGCTTGTACTTCCGGTTCTTTGGACCCTTCCCATGTGCTTCTTGCCATAGGTTTGCCCCATGAGATTGCCCATGGTTCGTTGCGCATAACTTTTGGAGAAGAAAATACAGAGGAAGATGTGGATTATGTTTTGGAGGTTTTACCTCCTATAGTCGAAAGGCTGAGAGAAATGTCACCGTTATACGAAGAAGTGAAAAGAGGGGTAAAAAATGTATAGTGAAAAAGTGATGGATCATTTTATGAATCCAAGAAATGTGGGAGAAATAGAAAATGCCGATGGAGTGGGCCAGGTGGGTAATCCTAAATGCGGCGATATAATGAAAATGTACTTAAAAATAGAGAATGGAACCATTGTGGATGCAAAGTTCAGGACCTTTGGATGCGGTGCTGCGATAGCTACCAGCAGTATGGCAACCGAAATGGTAAAGGGCAAAACCGTTGATGAGGCTTTAAAGATAACCAATAAAGCGGTGGCTGAGGCGTTGGACGGACTGCCCCCTGTGAAGATGCACTGTTCAAACCTGGCGGAAGAAGCCATTAAAGCAGCAATACAGGACTATTATAAAAGGCATGGCATGGACTGGGGAGAAGGAGATGTGTGCACCGGTTGTTGTGATTCATGTCATGTGGAAGAGGAATAGGACATAATATATTAAGGTGATTATATGGCAAAAGAAAAGGTGATCATTGGTATGAGTGGCGGTGTGGATAGTTCCGTTGCCGCCGCTCTTTTGCTTGAACAGGGATATGATGTAATTGGGGTTACCATGAAAATCTGGCCCGACTCGTTGGGAGAAGATAAGATTCGAGAGGGAGGCTGTTGTTCCCTTTCAGCGGTGGATGATGCCCGCCGGGTTGCCCATCGGTTGGGGATACCCTATTATGTGATGAATTTTCAGGAAATTTTTGAAAAAAAGGTGATTGATTACTTCATAGAAGAATATCAAAGGGGAAGGACGCCTAATCCCTGCATAGCATGTAATAAATACGTAAAATTTGATGCCTTGTTAAAAAAAGCCGTTGCAATGGATGTGCAGTACGTTGCTACCGGGCATTATGCACGGGTTATATATGATGATAATTTAGGCAGGTTTCTGATAAAAAAATCAGCTACGGCTTCAAAGGATCAGACTTATGCCTTGTACAACCTTACGCAAGAGCAGCTTAAGCATATTCTGATGCCCCTTGGAGATTATACAAAAGAAGAGACCCGTGAAATTGCCCGCAAGTTAGGGTTGGGGGTTGCATCGAAGCCGGACAGCCAGGAAATATGCTTTGTGGAAGATAATGACTATGCGGGATTCATTGAAAAAAGGACCGGCAGGAAGGCGGAAAAGGGCTTTTTTGTGGACGTAGATGGAAATATACTTGGTGAGCATAAGGGTATTATTCATTATACGGTAGGGCAGAGAAAAGGATTGGGTATTGCCTTTGGAAAGCCCATGTACGTTGTAGCGGTGGATGCACAAAAAAACCAGGTGGTATTAGGGGAAGAAGGGCAGCAATACAGAAGTACCCTTATTGCAAGCAATATAAATTTTATTCCCTTTGACAGATTGGAAAGGGAAATGGAAGTAACGGCAAAAATCCGTTATTCTGCAAAGGAAGCAGAAGCGGTGATATCACCGGAAGGAGAAGATAGGGTTTTGGTCCGCTTTAAAACACCTCAGCGGGCTGTGACTCCGGGACAGGCCGTGGTATTTTATGACGGTGATGTCCTTGTAGGGGGCGGAACAATAGAGTAGAAATCACGGGGCCGGTCCCCGTGATTTATTTAATTTAATGGAGGTTATGTATGTTAAAGCGCATTCATTACAATTCACCGGTTATTTTGACGCTCACTTTTTTATCTTTTGGCGTGCTTGTACTTAGCAATTTAACAAATAAGGTATCGGACTATTTGTTATTTTCGGTATATCGCAGCGACCCAAAAGATATTTTATTTTATTTCAGATTATTTGGGCATGTGTTAGGACATGTAAATTGGGAACATTTCATTAATAATTATCTTTTAATTCTCGTGATAGGACCTGTTATGGAAGAAAAGTACGGTTCTAAAAAAATGATTCAAATGATACTCATTACTGCATTAATTACAGGCATATTAAATATTCTTGTCTCTAATTATGCTTTGTTGGGAGCAAGCGGTATAGTCTTTATGCTTATCTTATTAAGCTCTTTTGTAAATCTGCAAAAGGGGAAAATTCCCCTTACGACTTTGTTGGTAGCATTTATTTTTTTTGCAAGGGAAATTGAAAACGCTGTATTCAGCGTGGATAATATTTCCCAACTGACCCATATAGCCGGGGGTGTTTGCGGAGGAATTTTTGGATTTGTTTCCGGCAATAAGGCATAACCGTCGTTTGATTCCCTTTCATTTTGTTGGAACATTATAAGAGAATTTTCGTCTAACATACGTATATATTTAATGATGTGGTGATGATGTGGAAAAAAAGGATATTCTTTTTGACAGTGAGTTTTTAAAGAAGATAGAGCAGCTTAGGATAAATTCCCGTATTTTGATGAGTACGACCGCAAGCGGTAACAGAAAATCAAAAGCCAAGGGAAGCTCTGTAGAGTTTTCCGATTACCGTGAATATTCCATCGGCGATGATTTTCGCAGGATTGACTGGAATGCCTATGGACGTTTTGATAAACTTTTTATAAAGTTATTCATGGAAGAAAGGGAAGCAAGGGTAAACATATTTGTGGATACCAGTAAATCAATGGACTGGGGCGAGCCTAATAAAGGGGTACAGGCCAGGAGGCTGGCAGCAGCCCTTTCTTATATAAGCCTTTCAAATTTTGACCGGGTATCGGTTATAGCTGTAAACAATCGGCTTGTTTCTTCAATAAGATCCGTTCATACCAAAGAAGGGTTTTGGAAGGTGCTTGAATATCTTGAAAATATGCCTTATGAAGGGACTACCGCACTGAATAAGGCAATCCGGGAGTTTGACGGGGGCGGAGGTGCCGGAATTTCAATCATCATATCCGATTTTTTATCCTTTGACGGCATAAAGGATGCTATAAAATATTTGCAGTATAAAAAGCAGGATGTGTTTTTATGCCACATTCTGTCACCGGAGGAGCTTTCCCCTGCTGTTGGAGGGAGCATAAGGCTGGTTGACGTGGAGACCGGGGAAGCGCGGGATGTGACTATAACCCATGGGCTTTTAAAGGCCTACCAAAGGGCTTTGGACTCTTTTATATATGACATAAGGGAGTTTTGCTTAAAACGGGGTATAAAATATGTACAGCTGTGTTCGGATTTAAGCATGGAAAATATGATTCTTATGACGGTAGGAGAAAAGCCATGACATTTTATTCACCATTATCCTTTTTGTTTTTAATATTATTGCCGGTTATTATACTGTTGTACCTGCTGAAACAAAAACACCAGGACTATCCCATATCCAGTATAATTTTATGGCATGAGGCGCTAAAGGACGTGGAAGCAAATGCGCCGTGGCAGAAACTGCGCAGCAATATTTTAATGATTTTACAACTCATGGCAATGTCTTTATTGATTTTTTCACTGGCAAAGCCTTATATATTGACTGAAACTGATAATGTATCCGATTTGATCATGGTTATTGACACATCCGCAAGCATGCAGTGCAAAGATGTTTTGCCCAGCCGTTTTGAAGCTGCTAAAAAGGAAATGGTTAAAATTGTGGAAAACAGCAGGCCGGGAGTGCGTTTTACCGTAATAAGCATGGGCTTTCAAACAACCATCGAAGTCAATAAAAGCACCGACAAGGGCAGGGTGCTGGATTCAATCAGGCAGATAAAGGTCACAAACGGTGTTGCAAATATACAGGAAGCAAGAAGCATATTACGGGCTTTGGTTAACGAAGCCGATAATGCGGAAATTGTTGTATTTAGTGATACTGATCATGATCTAGCCGGTGGAAATGTAAAATTTATTGAAGTGGCCGGACAAAATGATAATGCCGCTGTTACCTTGTTATCCACCAGCGTACGGAATGATGAGATTTTAGCCTTATCCACCCTTGCAAATTATTCCTCAGAGCAAAAGACCCTGTCCCTGACCCTTTATGGGGATGAGCGGGTTATTGATGCCCGGGAAATTGTACTGGGGCCAAAGGAAATAAAGGATGTATATTGGAATGATATTCCTCAGGATGTGGTTCTTTTATCCTGCACCATTGAAACGCCCGATGACCTTGAGGCTGATAATACCGCCAGGACCGTGGTAAATCCCCATAAAACCAGGAAAGTGCTGTTGGTGACGGAAAAAAACATATTCCTGGAAAAAGCCTTGTCCCTGATACCGGGAATTGAGCTGTTTAAAACAAATACTCAGAATATAAATCTGCAGGAAGGTTATAACCTTTATATATATGACGGCATTTTACCGGAAAAGCTGCCTTCTGATGGAAATGTGATGGTATTTAATCCTCCGCACGGAAACAAGCATATCGAGGTATCGGAAGACGATCTACAGCCCGGGGGAACCTGGGAATATGACCACTCCCTGATGAATAATGTTAATGACCGCAGCTTTGCTGTTTCAAAGATGAGGGATATGGTTGTACCCGAATGGGGGGAAGTTGTGCTGAGCGCAGGGGGTGCACCGGCTATTATTGCAGGTCAAAAAGGAAGCCAAAAGATAATCGTGGTGGGATTTGATTTACACCAGACGGATATACCATTAAGGCCTGCCTTTCCAATCATGATTGCAAATTTTACTGAGTGGCTGGTTCCTTCCCGTACCCAGGAGATTCCCCATTTGCTTCCTTTTGAAAATGCAGCTTTTAATGTAATCCCCGAGGCAGAAGAAGTATGGGTCATAACCCCGTCGGGTAAAAAGGTATCGGTAGCACCGCCTTTCCCTGTAATGCCCTATGCTCATACGGAAGAATTAGGTTTTTATACCATTGAGCAAAGGACAAATAAGGGAACCCAGTATGACTTTTTTGCTGTAAATTTTCCTGCGGATGAATCGGACTTGTCTTTCCATGAAGCACAAATAGAAAATGATATGGACAGCTTGGAAAAAAACAATGCCCCTTATGATGTGGGGTATAATATGACATGGATTTTTGCCCTTTTTGCCCTGGTGGTTATCTGTCTGGAATGGTGGGTGTATAATTATGGGAATTAGTTTTATCCAGCCTGCTTGGCTAATTTTAATCCCAATCGGGCTGTTTTTGATTCTTTTTTTCAATAGACAGGTGCGCAGGCTTGTAAATTGGAAACGTAAAATGATAACTTTGCTCAGAGGCATGGTTATTGTTTTTTTGGTTCTTGCACTGGCGGGAATGCAAATAAAAACCTTTTCCGATGAAATGACCACTGTTTTTGTGGTTGACCGTTCGGACAGCACTTTGCAGTCGGAAAAAAACATTAAAGATTTTATAAATGAATTTATAAGTCACAAAAAAAACAGTGATAAGGTAGGAATAATCAGCTTTGGGGCAAATGCAGTGGTGGAGCAGTCCGTATCGGATACTCCTGTTTTTAATGATTTTGGGGCAAAGGTTGAAAGCAATTATACCAATATACAGGAAGGGCTTAAAGCGGCTTATTCTTTAATGCCCAGCGAAACCCGAAAGCAGGTTATACTTATAACCGATGGGGAAGAAAACATGGGTGATGCCCTGCAGCAGGCAAGGCTGCTTAAGGAACAGGGGATTTCACTGGATGTGTTCCCTATACCAAGGGACTACTTGGAAGATGTGCAATTGACCAGCGTATCCGTACCTGAATTTATCCATATAAATGAAGAGTTTGATGTTATAGTAAACATAGACAGTAATATTGACACCAGGGCTACGGTGCAGCTATATGCCGACAATAACCAGGTGGCACAACAGGTGGTGGAAATACAGCAGGGACAAAATCAGTTTGTGTTTAGGGATAAGGCCTCCCGGGGAGGCAATATAGTATATAAAGCAGTGGTTGATGCGGAAGTGGACGGCTCATTAAAAAACAATGAAGCTTCCCAATTCACGTATGTAAAAGACATACCTAATATTTTAATAATTGAAGGACAGCCTGAAGATGCCAGAGAATTGATAAAAATATATGAACAGGATACCAATGTAAAGGTGATTAGTCCTTCTTCCGCTCCCCTTACCCTGCCGGAAATGCAGCAATATGACAGCATGGTGCTGTGCAATGTTTCTGCCCAGGATTTAAACGACCGGTTTTTAGAAGCCCTGGAGTCCTACGTAAAGCACCTGGGAAAAGGGCTGATTGTAACGGGAGGGGAGGACAGCTATGCCTTGGGTGGGTATTTTAAGACTCCCCTTGAAACCATTCTTCCTGTAAACATGGATTTAAAGAACAAGGCAGATATACCTAATTTGGGACTGGTTTTGGTCATTGACAAATCAGGCAGCATGAGCGAAGGACAGTTTGGATTGTCCAAGATTGACCTTGCCAGGGAAGCGGCTATTCGTTCTACGGAAGCCCTTAATGAAAAAGATGAACTGGGTGTGATTGCTTTTGATGATTCGGTGCAGTGGGTGGTTAAAACAGGGAAGATAGAAAATTTATTGGAGGTACAAGAAAAGATAGGAAGCATCAGAGCCGGTGGGGGTACCTCAATTTTACCTGCTTTGGATGAAGCAATCCGGTCCCTGCAAAAAAGGGATACAAAGCTAAAACATATAATACTTCTGACCGATGGAATGGCTGAAAGGTATGGTTATGACAGCCTGCTGCAAGTTATGAATAAAGAAGGGATAACCCTTTCCACCGTTGCAGTGGGAACGGGGGCGGACCTGCAGTTGCTGGAACATCTTGCCAGTAACGGAAAGGGCAGGTTTTATAAGACCGATGAGTTTTCCGATTTACCAAAAATTTTTACAAAGGAAACCTTTATTGCAGGGAAGACCTATATCAACAACAGGACTTTTGTGCCTGTCCTGACCGGGGTATCGGATATAATGGAAAATATCACTTCCGTGCCCTACTTGCATGGTTATATTGGCACATCGCCCAAAAACACTGCAAAGGTTATACTTTCCAGTGATGAGGGGGAGCCCATACTTGCAGTATGGCAATATGGTTTGGGAAGAACTGTGGCCTGGACTTCCGATGTAAGGGGGCAGTGGTCATATGACTGGATGGCATGGGACAAGTCGGTTTTGTTTTGGAAAAATATTTTATCCTGGACCCTGCAGCAAAATTATGCGGGTCCCTATGAGCTTAGCGGAAAAGTTATAGGCAACAGGATAAACCTGGAGCTTATACTGGATGAAGCCGTACAGGGGGCCAAAATAGACGGAATTATTATTGACCCGGATGTGAAAGAGCAAAAGGTTGAATTTAAAGCAGTGGCTCCGGGAAAATATCAGGCTTCCTTTGAAGGAAACAAAACGGGAGCATACCTGAATCGTATTAATATTACTTATCCCGAAGGCAAAACGGACTCCATAAACACTGGGATTGTAATCCCCTATTCCCCGGAGTACGATATGAATAAGAAAAAGGATGCCGGTTTTGTACGAAGATTGGCGGAGGAAGGTGGGGGCAGGGTGCTGGAAAATGCAGAACAGGCGCTTAATACAAATATAGACAAGGTTTGGAGCAAGGTGGACCTGACACCTCTGTTTCTGATTCTGGCAATCCTGTTGTTCATGGTGGATATTGCCCTTCGTCGCATAAATATTCCCTATGGAAAGATGAAAGAGCTTTCTGAGAAGGTAACGGACAGATTGGAATATGTTCGTGTAAAAGCAGCCGATAAACTTGTAAAGGCTGTAAAAGTGGAAAAAGCAGAAAGAGTGGAAAAAGTGGGAGAAGCGGAAAAAACAAAAAAAGAGAAAGAAGTAAGAAAGAAGGAAAGGACAAATAAGGAAAAGGAAATCCCTCAACAGCCCACCCATACGAGCAGGCTGCTGGATATGAAAAAGAACAGAAGACTATAGTTTTAAATGGTGCGGTGTACAGCTAATGCTACCGGTTTTAATTCTTCCATCAATTGGGCAAATTTTTCCGGGCGCAGGGATTGGGGGCCATCGCATAATGCCCGGGAGGGGTCATTGTGAACTTCAATGATAAGCCCGTCCGCACCTGCGGCCACTGCAGCCTTGGACAGTGCATCCACGTATTTCCATGTACCTGTTGCATGGCTTGGGTCAGCTATAATGGGGAGATGGGACAGTTCCTTTACAACAGGTATTGCACTGATATCAATGGTATTCCTTGTTGCCGTTTCAAAGGTGCGGATCCCCCTTTCACATAAAATAATGTTTGGATTGCCGGAGGACATAATATACTCTGCAGCCATCAGCCATTCCTCAATGGTTGCCGATAGCCCTCTTTTCAGCAGAACCGGCTTGCCGCTGGCGCCCACTTCCTTAAGCAGACGGAAATTTTGCATATTTCTTGCACCGATCTGCAATATGTCGGAGTACCTTGAAACTACCTCCACGTCCCGGGTATCTACAACCTCGGTTACAATCTTTAGTCCTGTTTCTTTCCGGGCAATATCCAGCATTTTAAGCCCTTCTTCTTCAAGCCCCTGGAAGGAATAAGGGGAAGTGCGGGGTTTAAATGCACCACCCCGGAGTATTTTAGCTCCGGCGGCCTTTACCTTGCGGGCTGTTTCGAAGAATACCTCTTCATTTTCTACGGCGCAGGGACCTGCCATGATTACAATTTCCTGACCGCCTATGGCTATATCATCTATTTGTATTATAGTTTTACTTTGCTTTAGTTCTCTGCTTACCAATTTGTAAGGTTTCATGATGGGAACTATGTTTTCCACGCCGGGCATGCTGGTAATCATTTGCGTATCCAGCAATCTCTTGTCTCCGATAGCGCCTATTACTGTTTTTACTTCTCCGTAAATTGGGTGGGTTTTAAAACCCAAAGCTACAAGTTTTTCTTCCACCTTTTTGACCTGTTCTTGAGTTGCTGTTGTTTGCATTACAATGATCATGTTCCTGCCTCCTTGTGCTGATATTTTATTATAAATTAAAAAACTCCTTATCCCGTAAAGGGACGAGGAGTTTATAATCCACGCGGTACCACCCAATTTGAATCCTGAATAAGGAAACCACTCATTAAGCATACGGGAAAAATAATATTTATTAATATCCTTCCGATATGCCCTCCTTGAATAACGGTTGGAGAAACCGGCGCAGCCTACTAACAATTGTATTCAGCCTGCAGCTCCAGGGAGAACTTCGGTATAAATCGTTTTACCGGGCTTACACCAACCCCGGCTCGCTGTGAAAACTCCTTATACTTACTTTTCCCTTTCATAGCTTTTTTCATTTGCCTTTAATTATATTTGTTAAATCTTAGCACAGATAATTGTATTTGTCAATCAGCAATTTTCATGTTTTAATGCTTTTTATTTCTATGGTTTTAGTAATAATGTAATAATTTTTTTCTGTAAGCGAAAAAGATTCTGCTGTTGTATGGTATAATTAATAAAAAAGCTATTAGATAACATACTTTATATAAGGCACC
>JAAYHJ010000054.1 GCA_012735465.1 Clostridiaceae bacterium | reverse complement strand
GTTTGGCTGCGGGACTAGGATTCGAACCCAGACAAAGTGAGTCAGAGTCACTCGTGCTACCCTTACACAATCCCGCATTATAATGGTGCAGGAGGCGGGATTTGAACCCGCACGCACGATGTACACTACCCCCTCAAGATAGCGTGTCTGCCAGTTCCACCACTCCTGCAAGTATTATTTGTTTTCCGACAAACGTTATTATAACAGGTTCAATATATATTGTCAACCTTTTTTATTGCTCTCTACAAAAATTTTAGCAGGATTTTTTTTGCGGAACTATTGAGTCACCAAGTACCATTTATGAATATTATTATAAATATTGGTACCCAGGGGAGCTATATCCCCTCGCAATCGTTGACTATACAATACGGCAGATGTTCTAAAGTATAAACTTATATAAGGCAACTCTTCTACTATTTTCTTTTGCAACAAGGAATAATTATATTTTATTTGCTCCTCCTCCACGGATGTCAATGCCTTTTCTATATACTGGTCCATAATCGGATTATTATAGGAAATAAAGTTTGTACCTTTTTCTATTTCTGATGAATGGAACGCAAAGGACAAGTCTCCATCCGAAGAAAGATTCAACCCGGTCAAAAGTATATCAAAATCTTGGGCAGCAATAATTTCCTTTAAATCATCCCACAAGGCAGTTTTAAAGGTTACATCCATTCCTAATTCTTTTAGCTGATTTACAATAATTTGTGCAACTTCTCTCCTTATATTATTTTCCCTGTTGGTAAGAAGCTGGAAGGAAAGAGGAACTTTAACCCCTTCAATCATCTTATCCAGTACACCATCGCCATCCGTATCCCTCCATCCGCCTTCATCAAGAATTTGTTTTGCCTTCTGCACGTCATAATTATAAGTTTCCCTATTAGAATCATAAAGCCACGACTCCGGTTGTATGGGAACGTCTGTTTTTTTGCCATTCCCTAATAATACTTCGTTTATAATTTTATCCCGGTCTATTGCATAAGCAATAGCCTTTCGCACAGAATTATCACTCAATACTATATTATTAAAATTTACAGCCAAAAACTCATACCTGCCGGTACTATATTCCTTACTTTGAAGCCCCTCTTTTCCGGAATATTTTTCCCAATCTACAACATCTGTAGACACATAATCCAATTCCTTTGCTTCAAGGGCATATAATGCCGTTCCATTATCCGGCATTACCTGTACATTTATGTTATCAATATAAGGTATATTTTCTCCCCACCACAAAGGATTTACCGCCAATTTCATCTGTTTATAAGGCTCATACTCTTTGATTTGATAAGGCCCTGTACCCACCGGCACAAAATCCATATCTTCTTTCAAGAATTCTCTTCCCTCAAACTTGTGCCGGGGAATGATGGGAAAATCCATCAAAGTCAAGAAGTTCCCATGAGGTTTACTTAAAACAACCTTAAATGTGTATGAATCCTCAGCTACAAAATAGGAAACATACTTTATATTATATTTATATACAGAATCATATTGGTTATCGGCAAGGGTCTTGAATGTGAAATCCACATCCTTTGCAGTAAACTGCACATTATCATGCCACCTAACATCTTTTCTTAAATAAAATGTCCATGTCATACCATCGGGCGACACTTCCCATCTTTCTGCAAGGCAAGGAACCGCTTTTAGCTGGCCATCCAGGGCAACCAGGCTATCATAAACCAGGCCAAATACTTCCGAAGCGGATTTATCTTTTACAAACAATGGATTAACCGAATCTAAACTTGATACGTACAAATTCAGGGTACCTCCATTGACAGGTCCTGAATCAGATATAACCTCCTCCTGCTCAGGCGGATTTTCCATTTCTTTTATATTCTCATCCTGTGAATAAGATGTACAAGCGGTAAGCAAAAACAATAGCACCATAGCATATATTAACTGTTTTAAATGTTTAAACAAAAAATCTCCTCCTCCAACAAAAGCCCTCCTACAAAAGTTGCATTATCGCAGCCATACTTCCTGTCTTCCCCTTGTCTCCTCTGTGTGAAAAATAAATATCCTTTTTACAGACCGTACATTCATAAGCAACAGTTATATTTTCGTTTCTGATACCGGCTTGCTCAAGTTGTAATTCATTTGCCCTCCAAAGGTCAATATTGTACTTATTACCAGGCTTTGGCTCAATCAGTTCCCTTGCGTTTTCTCCAAAAGCATTATAAAATTCCTCCGCTACCGGCTTATCAACTTCAAAATGACATTTGCCGATTGAAGGACCTATCCCTACTAATATATCCTTTGGTTTGCAGCTATATGCTTTTTCCATTTTTCTAACGGTCTTGTATCCAATTTTTTTTACCGTACCTCTCCATCCGGAATGGGTAAGAGCAATTACTTTTTTCACAGGGTCAAGAAAAAATAGAGGTACGCAATCTGCATAAAATGTCACAAGGGGCACACCCCTCTCTGAGGTTATAAGCCCATCTACACCTATTATATCACTTTCCACAAAGATGCCCTTTCCCTTATCCTTTTGAGATACCTCTATAATTCTATCCTCATGAACCTGATTAGAAAATACAAGGTCATGATAATCTATTTTGAGTTTTTCGGTTAAAATTTTAAAATTATATAATACATTTTCCCTTTTATCCTTCTTATTCAGCCCCAAATTTAGCGTTCTATATTCACCTGTGCTTACTCCTCCCAATCTTGTGGAAAAACCATGGGTAACAAGCCCTGTTTCTTCAAAACTTGGTATCGTAAGATATTCCACGCCTCCAATAGTATTGTGCCTAAAACCAATATTCATTTTCCACCTCTGACAATAAAATTATTTCATAATTGATTATAACATATAAAATTCCAGGGTGAAAGAATATGTACCATTCAAAAAAAAAGGTGCAAACAATTTAATTGTTTGCACCTTTACTACTACGGTATATCCAACCAAAGAAGTATGCAACACCTTGCTTCATCTTGGTTCGACAATAATTTTTATAGCTGTTCTCTCTTCACCGTCAATCATAATATCGGTAAAAGCCGGAATGCAGATCAGGTCAAGCCCTGACGGAGCTACAAACCCCCTGGCGATCGCTACCGCTTTAATCGACTGATTAATAGCACCAGCACCGATCGCCTGAATTTCTGCTATTCCTTTCTCACGTATAACCCCGGCTAAGGCTCCTGCAATAGCATTTGGACTAGATTTTGATGAAACCTTGAGTACCTCCATCGTTGCTACCTCCACAAATATTTTTTCTATAGCATATATTCTACATTAAGTAAAAAATTCCTTCTTTTTTTTTTAATTTTTTGTATGTTTTACTTAATTTTAACGAAAAAAAATTCTACTTTTGAGTTATGAGCAACCTGTTTATGCTGGAGGCTTTACCTGTTGCTTCGTCAATTTCCATAATAACCCCATTAAACTGTACCGGGCCGTCAGCAACTTCAAACCTCTCCGGCATATGACGAATAAAGCGGTTCATAATTATTTCTTTCTTAACACCTAAAATAGAATTATACGGTCCTGTCATTCCAATATCTGTAATATATGCAGTGCCATTTTGCAGGATCCGTTCATCCGCAGTCTGAACATGAGTATGGGTACCAAATACTGCACTTACTTTACCATCCAAAAACCATCCCATTGCAACCTTTTCCGAAGTGGCTTCTGCGTGAAAATCAACAATTATAATATTAGCCAGCTTCTTAATATGGCGCAATTCTTTCTCAGCTACCCTAAAAGGGCAGTCTAAGTTGTCAAGATAAATTCTTCCCGCAAGGCTTATTACTGCTACCCTTTGTTCTTTTATATTTACAATTATATATCCCCTACCTGGTGTACCCGGAGGATAATTTGCCGGCCTGATGATAGGAAGATTTTCATCGAATAACCTAAAAATATCCTTCTTGTTCCATACATGATTACCCATAGTAATTACATCCACACCATGCTCAAACAGCTCATAGGCAATAGATCGTGTTATACCGTTTCCTATTGCTGCATTTTCCCCATTTGCAATACATAGATCCACATCCAGTGTTTCCCTTATACTGATTAAAAAATCACGGATCATAGCTCTACCGGGGCTACCTACAATATCTCCAATAGCTAGAATTTTCAACAAACTTCCTCCTGTCAGAACAAAAACTTGCTATAAAACAATGGGTAGACAGAAGCTGTCATTGGCCTACAATATGTGCTCCCACTACCCACTACTTACTACCCTAATAATATTTTATTTTGCATATTCGACTACCCTTGTTTCTCTTATAACATTAACTTTAATCTGTCCAGGGTATTCCAATTCATTCTCAATTCTCTTCACAATATCCCTTGCAATGAATACAGCATCTTCATCATTTACATCTTCAGGCTTTACCATAATTCTTATTTCTCTACCTGCTTGTATTGCAAAAGATTTATCTACACCACTGAATGAGTTCGCAATTTCCTCAAGTTTCTCTAATCGCTTTATATACGTCTCAAGATTTTCCCGCCTGGCCCCGGGTCTTGCAGCAGAAATGGTATCTGCAGCTTGAACCAGACAGGCAATCGTAGTTTCAGGTTCAATATCTCCATGATGAGCCATAATAGCATGAATTACTTGCTGACTCTCTTTATACTTTTTAGCAATTTCCGCACCAATGGTTACGTGAGAACCCTCCATTTCATGGTCTACCGCTTTCCCAATGTCATGTAGCAAACCGGCTCTCTTTGCAAGGCTCACATCTACGCCTAATTCTCCGGCCATAATACCTGCTAAATGAGCTACCTCTATAGAATGCTTCAAAACATTCTGTCCGTAGCTGGTTCTGAATCTTAGCTTACCTAAAAGCTTAATGATTTCCGGGTGCAGTCCATGAACTCCTGTTTCAAAAGTTGCATGTTCACCCTCCTGACGAATAGTATTTTCAACTTCTTTCTTTGCTCGTTCAACGGTTTCTTCTATGCGAGCGGGATGAATCCGACCGTCAATGATTAATTTTTCAAGCGCCAAGCGTGCAATTTCCCTGCGTATTGGATCAAAGCCTGAAAGTATCACGGCTTCAGGTGTATCATCAATAATAAGATCAATTCCTGTTAGTGTTTCCAATGTCCGTATATTTCTACCTTCTCTACCGATAATTCTGCCTTTCATCTCATCATTTGGCAGCGGTACAACGGACACCGTTGTTTCTGCAACATGATCTGCAGCACACTTTTGAATTGCTGCAGTTATAATATTTTTTGCTTTTTGCTCTGCTTCTTCCCTTGCCTTTGCTTCCACGTCTTTGATCATAATTGCAGCTTTATGCTTTATTTCATTTTCAATATTTTTCAGCAAATAGTTCTTTGCTTCTTCCACTGTTAATCCGGATATTCTTTCCAACTCGTCAACTTGCTTTTTATAAATTTCTGAAATCTCCTGCTGTAGTGCCTGAATTTCCTTGGTTTTTTTATTTAGTTTTTCCTCTCTAATCTCAAGAGATTCAACTTTTCTATCTAGATTCTCCTCTTTTTGCTGTAACCTTCTTTCCTGACGTTGAATTTCACTTCTGCGTTCCTTTATTTCGCGATCCAGCTCCATTCGGGCTCTATGGATTTCTTCTTTCGCTTCCAATAAAACTTCACGCTTTTTATTTTCACCAGCCTTATAGGCTTCGCTAATAATACGCTTAGCTTCCTCTTCCGCACTTCCTATCTCAGCCTCAGCAATTTTTTTTCTATATGCAATTCCGAAACGGAAAGCGAATACATTCGAAATTACTACAATGCCAAGTGTAACAGCAACGAGTATAAAAATTTCTGCAAGTGTAAGTGTAATGACGTGCACCTCCCTCTTTCTAAATAATTGTATACATTTCAGCACTCAATTTTTCTCACTTCAAAATAATTATACAATTAAAAAAGCTATCATATATGTTCAAATAACTAAACATATATGATAATTGTAAGCTTTTTTAAAAATACTGTCAAGAATCAATTATCTAATTATCTTTGCGCTGCTTTCACGGTATTTTTCATTAACATGGCAATGGTCATAGGCCCAACCCCTCCGGGTACCGGAGTAATAGCTCCTGCTACTTCCACTGCACTGTCAAAGTCCACATCACCTACTAATTTTTTATTTTCTAACCGGTTTATACCCACATCAATAACCACTGCTCCCGGTTTTATCATGTCACCGGTAATTAACTTTGCTTTACCGACAGCCACCACCAGTATATCCGCTCTTCTGCATACCTCTTTCAAATTTTTTGTCTTGGAATGGCATATTGTAACCGTTCCATTCTGCTGCAATAAAAGCATAGCCAAAGGCTTTCCTACAATATTGCTTCTTCCAACCACAACACATTCTTTTCCTTCCACCGATACACCGGCTTCTTTAATCAACTCCATAACACCTGCGGGAGTACAAGGTAGAAAATCATATTTTCCAAGCATGATCTTGCCTACATTTATAGGATGAAATGCATCCACATCCTTGCTGGGGCTAATGGCATTAATCACTTCTTCTTCATTCAAATGCTTTGGCAAAGGAAGCTGTACTAAAATCCCATGTATATCTTCTTTTTCATTTAACATTCTTACTAATTTTAAAAGTTCGTCCTGGGTCGTTTCTTCCGGTAATGCATATTCTTCCGAATGGATGCCTATTTCCTCACATGCCTTCTTCTTTGAATTTACATATATCCTTGATGCAGGATCATTACCAACCAAAACAACAGCAAGGCCAGGGAAAATACCTTCTTTTTTCATGTTATCCACTTGATTTTTTAAACTGTTTCTTATATCTGAGGCTATTTTTTTACCATCTATAATCTTTGCTGACAAAATTATGTCCTCCTTTCCATCATTTGCACTATCATTTTATGTCATCTCTTATACCTTGTCAATGAATTTTCATTTAGTCATAATCTAACATATCAGGCCTTTAAACCACTATCGATTAGTTTTACTCATCCTTATGCATTATCATTTCATTATACTGCTGACGACTAATCAACACCTGTCTGGGCTTGCTTCCTTCAAATCCTCCCACAATTCCACGGGCTTCCATCTGGTCCATCAAACGTGCAGCCCTGGCATAACCAATTTTTAATCGTCTTTGGAGCATTGAAATAGACGCCTGCCCACTTTCCACCACCAGTTGAATGGCCTGGGGCAGCAATTCATCATTGTCACCGGGATTTTCCTCAACAATTTCATTTTCCTTCTCTATATGTTCAATTATATCGTCATTATAGCTTGCACCGGAATGTTGTTTTATGTAATTAACAATATCTTCAACCTCTTTATCGGATATAAACCCTCCCTGGACTCTGATTGGTTTCGCCGCTCCCACCGGATAAAATAACATGTCCCCTTTGCCCAACAATTTTTCCGCACCGGCCATATCAAGTATAGTCCTTGAATCTACCTGGGAATAAACTGCAAAAGAGATTCGCGACGGGATATTGGCCTTAATTACACCGGTAATGACATCCACCGAAGGCCTTTGGGTAGCTATTACAAGATGCATTCCTGCCGCCCTGGCCATTTGAGCCAAGCGGCAGATAGAATCTTCAACTTCATTGGGCGCCACCATCATTAAATCTGCCAACTCATCAATGATTATGACAATATGCGGCAGCGCTTCGCCCTCATCCTGCACAAGGGAATTGTAACCTTTTATATCCCGTACATTGTTATCGGCAAATAATTTATAACGGTTAACCATTTCCTGGACTGCCCAGTTAAGTGCACCTGCCGCTTTCCTGGGGTCCGTAACAACGGGTATTAAGAGATGGGGGATACCGTTATACACTCCCAGCTCAACTACCTTGGGATCAATCAGTACCATTTTTACTTCCTTTGGGCTTGCTTTATACAGGATACTGGTAACCAGCGTATTAATGCATACGCTTTTGCCGGAGCCGGTAGCTCCCGCAATGAGCAGATGGGGCATGCGCGCAATATCTGCTACAACAGGTTTCCCGGAAATATCTTTACCCAAAGCAAAAGCCAATTTTGAAGGATGCCGCATGAATTCTTCCGATTCAATCACTTCTCTCAAATAAACCGTGCTTATTTCTTTATTTGGCACCTCTATACCGATTGCAGATTTCCCGGGGATTGGCGCCTCTATCCTCACCCCGGGAGCTGCTAGATTTAATGCTATATCATCCGCAAGGTTTACAATCCTGCTTACTTTTACCCCCACACTTGGCTGAACCTCATACCTTGTTACAGAAGGTCCTATGCTTACATTCAATACCTTTGCCTTTACCCCAAAGCTTTTAAGGGTACTCGCCAATATATTTGCATTTTCATTTACTTCGGCTTTAAGATCATCATAATTTGCCGATGAATTACCTGCTGTTAATAAATCAATTGGGGGAAACGCATAATCAACAGGAGATAATTCTTCATCCAATTGACCATTTTCCTCCGTACCACCCTTTGCCGGGTTAAGCTGCTGATGGTCATATATTTTTATCTCATTGTCAGTGACCAATGGCTCATCTTCTTGTACATTTCCGGCCATATTACCCTTATTGCTTTTTTTACTTTTCTTATTTAATATATTAATATTAATGCTTTTAGCTACATCTGACACCTTTTTAAACAGGAAACAAACAATTTTCTTTACCCTGGGATAGGCAGCAGATGCAAGCTTAAACACGGATACCTCTGTAATAAAAATAATTAGCATTAGAATACCTGTTATGAAAAGAATGCTTGCACCGGCTGTTCCAAATACGTAAAGCACCGGTTCAGCAATAATAGCCCCTACTGCCCCTCCCCCTTGCCCATCCTGGCCAAGCTTAAAAGAATATTGAATATTTTGCCAAAATGTCAAATCCTGCCGGGCCTCAAAACTAAGTATGTGCATTAATGATGAAACCAAAAGAACCAGACCGAATGCGGCCCAATATTTATGTACACATTTCAATTTCCCTTTAAGTATACTGTAATGAATACCGTAAAACATTATTATAAAAGGAACTCCGTAAACCGGGTATCCAAATAAACCCAAACATGCCTTCCTTAAATAAATTCCAAATAATCCGGCTGCATCTGTAAGAAAGCTTACCCCCATTAACAAGCCCATTGCTACAATAATAAGGGGTGCAATCTCGCCATATTTTACAGATGAACTTGTCTGACTTGCTTTCTGTTTTTTCTTCTGCTTTCCCATTCAGACCACCCTTTTTTTTGCGTATACCAGCATAAAAATGCAAAGTTATTTGCATTATTTTAATAGCCATATTACCGGAACAAACCGTATAATAACAGCACTCCTCCCACTGCCCAGCAATAATAGGAAAATAAATAAAATTTCCCTTTATTAAGCAGGGCAATTAAGAATTTTATTGCAACAAACCCTGTGATGGCTGCTGCAAGGGTTCCGGCCAAAATAGGTATCGTTTCCTCACTGTTAAATCCCTGCCTTACCAGGTCGGGAATCTGCAGTACAGCTGCGCCCATTATAGCCGGAACGGACATAAGAAAAGAAAATTTTACAGCAAATTCTTTTTTCAATCCGTTTAAAAGGCCCCCAACAATGGTTGAACCAGAACGGGAAATCCCCGGCATCAAAGCAGCGCACTGAAAAAATCCTATCATCAGGGCATTGGAATACTTGGTATCCTTTTCTTCCTTGGTACCGGAAATCAATTTGCTTGTAAGCCATAACAAAAATCCTGTCACCAGCAACGCAACAGCTACAAATTCAACGGATTTAAAAAGTGCTTCAATTGCATCCTTAAACGCAAATCCAACTACCACCGCAGGAATGGTTGCAACTATTAATAAAAAGAGCATTTTCCTGGAAGGAGATACATCTGCAATTCTCCTTCTATTACCAATATCCCTGAGTAATTCAAAAAATGCTTTAACAAGATTCCAAACATCCTTACCGTATACCAGGAAAATGGATATGAGAGTACCAATATGCAAAAAAGTATCAAATAATAAATGGCTTTCTTCCAGATCATTCATTCCAAGGAACTCCTGGAAAATTACCAAATGTCCCGAACTGCTTATAGGCAGAAATTCGGTCAACCCCTGTACAATACCCAATAAAATTGCTGTAAATGTGTTCATAAAATCGCCCCTCACATGATTAATTATAATTATAAAAATAAAAGATGTCGGTATAAAGGCCAACACCTTTACTATAACATATACTCACTATTTTTACCATGTATTCTTTTTGGGGCCACATAATTTTAATTTAAAATTTATCAATAATCCTTCCCGGTTGAAAGCGCGGATCCAGGTATGTATCCAGGCATGTACTGTGAATGCGATTGATAACATATTTATTGTTTGCCGTCCGGGTTACTTCCAATAGGCCTCCCTTAAAAGGAATATATTCCGCTCCCCAATCCTCCTGTTTCTGCTGACTGAAAATAATATCCTGTGGAACTATCGAATGTATTATCATTCATCAAATACCTCCTTATGCTTACCTATATTTTTCTATATTTTAATCTTGATTTTACCCTTGATACATATCCTTATTGTACTTTGACTTTTCTTTTCCTTTCTTCAATCATTTCATACAATTTGCTTATAGCCTGGGATACCCCTCCCAGCTCATCAATCAATCCGTTCTTAACCGCATCCTCACCAAAAAGCACGGTTCCCACATCATTTGCCAGTTCCCCCGTTTTTAACATAAGTTCTTTAAACCTTTCCCTTGAAATCTTAGAGTGCTTTGCAATGAATTGCACCACCCTTTCCTGCATCTTGTCAAAATACTCGAAGGTCTGGGGAACACTAATAACCAGTCCGGTCATGCGTATAGGATGAATGGTCATGGTTGCAGACGGTGCAATAAAGGAATACTGGGCCGCCACTGCTAAAGGTACGCCAATACTGTGTCCACCTCCTAACACCAGGGATACTGTCGGCTTTTTCATGCTTGCAATCATCTCCGCAATGGCAAGCCCTGCTTCCACATCCCCTCCAACCGTATTTAGTATAATCAGTAATCCGTCTATGTCCTCCTTTTCTTCAACTGCAACCAGTTGTGGTATAACATGCTCATACTTTGTAGTCTTATTTTGAGGCGGAAGGACAATATGTCCTTCAATTTGCCCGATTATGGTTAGACAATGTATATTCCCCCGGGAGTTTTGAACCTTTGCTGAGCCAAATTCGGTTATAGAATCGGTATTATTGTTTTCATCATTCATCTTTTTTTCCTTATCCTCTTCCATTTTTATAAAGGTAATCTTGTTTTCGCTTGTTTTGTCAGTCATTTTATCACTCCTGTCAAATGTTAATCAAATATTAGTATACAAAAATATCTTTAAAATATTCTTTTTGAAAATTTTTGTTATAAGCCTATATAAAATTGTAAAATACTATTTTTTTTGCTATACTAAATACATATTACTTATTGCTCGCCAGTCATAATCAGTTTTTGGATGGGCGCTAACCTAATTTAAATAGAAAAAATTATTTTATGGAGAAGGAGAAAAAGATATGCCAATAAAAATACCTGATAACCTTCCAGCAACGGAAATATTGAATAATGAAAATATTTTTGTTATGACCGAAAAAAGGGCTATACATCAGGATATACGACCATTAAGGATTGCAATACTTAATTTAATGCCCACAAAAATTGCCACGGAAACGCAGCTTCTTAGGCTATTGGGAAACACTCCGTTACAAGTGGAAATTGAGCTATTACACACCGGGACCTATAAATCCAAGAATACTTCCCAGGAGCATCTGCTTACTTTTTACAAAACCTTTGAAGATGTCAAACACCAGAAATTCGACGGACTGGTTATAACCGGGGCACCGGTAGAACATTTAAAATTTGAAGAGGTAGATTATTGGGAAGAACTTAAAGAGATTATGGAATGGTCCACCCATAATGTAACGTCAACCTTCCATATTTGCTGGGCTGCACAGGCAGGGTTATACTATCATTATGGTATTCCTAAGTATCCCCTTAAAGAAAAAATGTTTGGAGTGTTCAGACATAAGGTTAATGTAAAGAACACTCCGCTCCTCCGGGGATTTGATGATATATTTTATGCACCCCACTCACGGTATACCGAAGTACGCCGGGATGATATTGAAAAAATAGGAGAATTGGAGATCCTGTCTGAGTCAGATGTCGCCGGTGTGTATATAGTAGCTTCAAAAAACGGTCGTCAAATATTTGTAACCGGTCACTCGGAATATGACCAAAATACGCTTAGATATGAATATGAACGGGACTTAAGCAGGGGTATTGATATAGCCATACCTAAGAATTACTTCCCCGATGACGACCCAACCAAGGAACCTAATGTAGTATGGAGGTCCCATGCCAACCTGCTGTATTCCAACTGGCTGAACTATTATGTATATCAAGTAACACCATACAATATCGATGAAATTACGTAAAGCTGTTCGGTCCAATCATTTCACAGGCAACTCGTGTCCATAAAAGCCTCAATCGGTTTTTTTAACCGGTTGAGGCTTTTATGAGATTTCCTTATTGTACAAGCCAAACAAGCACTATTTTTTATTTCAAACATACTATGTATTAAGTACTTAGGTAAACACCAATTACGGAGGTGACTATATGAAAAAAAACTTTGCATTGATAGGCGGAGACATGCGCCAGGTAAAGATGGCAAACAGTCTCTTGAAAGATGGATATGCTGTCAAGGTTTTTGGTTTTAATAATATAGAATTAGGTGATAATATCACACAAGCCAGTTCGGTCCAGGAAGCAATTGAACAGGCTAATGTGATTGTAGCTCCTTTACCTTGTTCCCTTGATAATGAAACCATCAATGCACCTTTTTGTAATGAAAAAATATATATAAACGACCTTTTTAAACAAATGACCAAAAACCAGCTTTTTGTCGGCGGAAAGATAAGCGATAAAATTTTAAAGCTTTCTAAAGTATACAATATTTATACGGTAGATTACTTTGAAAGGGAGGAATTAATGGTTTTAAACGCCATACCCACTGCAGAAGGAGCCATACAAATTGCAATGGAAGAACTGCCCATTACATTACATAACAGCAATTGCCTGGTTCTCGGGTTCGGTAGAATAGGTAAAATATTATCCAAAATGCTGGCAGGCATAGGGGCAAATGTAACCGTAGAAGCAAGGAAATATGAAGATTTGGCATGGATAAAGAGCTATGGTTACAATGGAATCCATTTAAATGATTTGAGAAATTATATATCCCAATTTGACGTGATATTTAATACAGTTCCAAGCGTCATTCTGAACATGGAACTGCTTTCAAATATAAAGAAGGATTGCCTTGTAATAGACCTGGCCTCAAAACCCGGAGGGGTGGACTTTGATATGGCCAGGGATTTAGGCATTAAAACCATTTGGGCTTTATCACTACCTGGAAAAGTTGCTCCCAATACAGCAGGAGAAATTATAAAAGACACCATATTAAATATCATAGACGAACTGGGGGTGTAAAAATGGAGTTAAAAGGATTAACGGTAGGCTTTGCCATGACGGGTTCCTTTTGTACTTTAGGCAATATCATTCCTCAAGTACAAAAAATAGTGGACGAAGGTGCAAAGGTAATTCCAATTGTATCAGAAAACGTATATTCGACAGATACCCGGTTTGGCAAAGCAAAGGATTGGGTACAACAATTGGAATCCATTACCGGAAACCAGGTTATCCATACCATCACTGCTGCTGAACCCATAGGCCCAAAATCCTTATTAGATGTATTAGTGATTGCCCCCTGCACAGGTAATACCCTTTCCAAACTGGCAAACGGTATCACCGATACTTGCGTAACATTGGCAGCAAAGGCTCATTTAAGGAACAAAAAGCCTGTGGTTATTGCCGTTTCAACCAATGACGGATTGGGAGCAAATGCAAAAAATATCGGTTTACTGCTGAACACCAAAAATATATATTTTGTACCCTTCCAACAGGATAATCCCATAGCAAAGCAAAATTCGCTTGTCGCAAAAGCCGATTTAATACCGCTCACCCTGAAAAAAGCATTGGACGGAGAACAAATCCAGCCTATTTTGTTAGGTGCAAAGGAATGATAAAAAACCCTGCTCCAGACAAGAGCAGGGATTTTGCTATGACATGTATTTTTTAAAATCCATATTATCCTCGATAGTGCCTACTGCCGAAATACTAAAGGGCTTATCTACAAAAATATCTTTTATAATTTCACTAACCGAATCCATTGATATACTTTCTATTCTATCCAGGACTTCATCCGGGGTTTTAATTTCATTCAATATCAACTCAGATTTTCCAATGCTGTTCATTCTGCTGCTTGTGCTTTCCAAACCAAGGATATAGTTCCCCTTTAACTGTTCCTTGGCCTTATCCAGTTCTTCCTTTGATATACCGTCTTTTTTCAACAGCTCAATTTCATCAAATATAATCTTCACAACTTCATGGATTTGTGAAGGGCTCATACCGGCATAAATAGCAAACAGGCCCGCCTTGCAATAAGAAGACGGATAAGAAAAGATCGAATAGGCCAATCCTCTTTCTTCACGTACTTTTTGAAATAACCTTGAGCTCATTCCACCACCAAATATATTATTTACAACCATCAGATCATAAAGCCGGTCATCACCCTGTGCCACTCCTTCAAAACCAATACAAAGGTGAGCTTGTTCTATATCTTTAAACTTCACCACCGAACCCTGGTTAAATTTCGTATTGGTATATTCATTCTTGCGGCTGCTGCTACCTTCCCATCCTCCAAACTTGCTTTCTATCAGTTGCATTGCATAATCATAATCAAAATTACCTGCTATTGCAATGACAGTATTGGAAGGTACATAATTTTCTTTCATGTATTTAAGTATCTCTTCCCTATTAATAGCGGTTAACGACTCAGCAGTACCAAGTATTGGGTATCCCAATGGATTATTTGCCCATACCAACTCCGAAAGAATATCATGTACCAGTTCTTCCGGTGAATCCTCATACATATTGATCTCTTCCAAAATTACTTTTCTTTCAAGCTCAATATCCTTTTCATCCATCTTTGAGTTAAAAAACATATCCGACAGCACATCAATTGCCACATCCAAATGGGTATCAAGGGTTTTTGTATAAAAGCATGTATATTCTTTCCCTGTAAACGCATTTAGCTGTCCGCCTATACAATCAATACTTTCTGCAATTTCTCTTGTTGTCCTATTGGTAGTACCCTTAAAAAGCATGTGCTCTATAAAATGGGAGATCCCATTATTCGACTTTCTTTCCCTTCTTGAACCGGTTCCCACCCATATACCCAAGGATACGGATTTAACATAAGGTATATATTCGGATACAATCCTTACACCATTCTTTAATGTGTACTTTCTATACATAAGTCCTCCTGGTATTTTCATATATTTCAACGGCATTACTGTAATAATAACTATGTTACATAAGCCTAAATGTAATTATAAGTTATATAACAGGTATATTCAACTGCCATTTTGTGTAAATTTATAAATGCCAAAAAGTAAAAAAGCAGGATACATAATCCTACTTTTACAATCCTCACTGTTTTTTACGGAATTTTTCATCTGCTTCCGCTAAGGCATCTTTTCTTGAGAGATTTACTCTTCCTTGTTTATCAATTTCTATTACCTTTACAAGTATTTCATCGCCTACTTTTACAACATCCTCTACTCTTTGAACACGCTTTCGTCCCAGTTTGGATATATGCACCAGGCCTTCTTTCCCCGGCAGGAATTCCACGAAGGCACCAAAATTCATAATCCTTACTACCTTGCCAATGTATACCTGCCCCACTTCCACATCCTTTGCAATTCCTTCCACAATCCTCAATGCTTTCTTGCCTGCTGCGGCATCAACTGCTGCAATGAAAACCCGTCCGTCATCCTCTATATCAATTTTAACACCCGTATCGGCAATAATCTTTTGTATTGTTTTGCCCCCAGGTCCTATTACCTCCCGGATCTTTTCAGGGTCTATCGTGGTAGTCATGATCTTAGGTGCATAAGGAGACAATTCCTTTCTGGGTTTATCAATTACTTTAAGCATTACTTCATCCAGTATATACAATCTTGCTTCCCGCGTTTGTTCAAGAGCTTCTTTTATTATATCCTTTGTAAGGCCGTCAATCTTTATATCCACTTGAATTGCAGTAATACCTTTCTTAGTCCCTGCAACTTTGAAATCCATATCTCCAAAGAAGTCCTCAATACCTTGTATGTCAGTCATAAGTACATATTTGTCTCCTTCTGTTACCAGCCCTACAGAAATACCGGCAACCGGAGCCTTTATTGGAACACCTGCATCCATCAAGGCCAATGTGCTTCCGCAGATACTTCCCTGGGATGTGGAACCGTTTGAGCTTAACACCTCGGAAACAAGGCGTATAGCGTAAGGGAACTCTTCTTCAGAAGGTATCACAGGCTCTAACGCCCTTTCAGCTAAAGCGCCGTGACCTATTTCTCTTCTTCCCGGACCCCTTGACGGCTTTGTCTCCCCAACACTGAAGGATGGGAAATTGTAATGATGCATATACCTCTTACTTTCTTCTTCTTCCAAACCATCAAGCAATTGCACATCTCCCAAAGCACCCAGTGTAGCCACAGTTAAAACCTGGGTTTGTCCTCTTGTAAACAATCCCGAGCCATGGGTCCTGGGAAGCAGTCCCACCTCCGCCGACAACGGCCGGATTTCCTTCATGCCTCTGCCGTCTGCTCTCTTACCTTCGTATAAAATCCACGATCTTACTATATGCCTTTGAAGTTTATAAAGCGCTTCGCCCATTTGAGCTTCCATATCAGGGTATTTTTCTGCAAAATGTTCAAAAACATCCTCATACACAGCTTTTATATTGGCTTCCCTTGTTTTCTTGTCCGGCGTATCCAATGCTGCTTTTACCTTTTCATACGCATATTCTTTAATATCTTCATAGAGGGCTTCATCCACTTCAAAGGATACATATTCAAATTTGGGCTTGCCCACCTCTGCCACCATCTGCTCAATAAAAGCACATATTTTCTTTATTTCCTCATGTCCAAACATGATAGCTTCAAGCATTACATCTTCCGGTACTTCTTTGGCCCCCGCTTCAATCATCACTATTTTTTCCTTGGTGCCTGCCAAAGTAAGGTGCAGAGTGCTTTTTTCCCTTTGTTGAGCAGTGGGATTGATTACAAACTTTCCGTCCACCAAGCCCACCAATATAGCCCCAATGGGCCCGTTAAACGGGATATCAGAAATGGATAATGCGGCTGAGGCACCAATCATTGCAGCAATTTCCGGCGAATTATCCTGTTCTACCGATAAAACGGTAGCAACTACAGCCACATCATTTCTCATATCCTTTGGAAATAAGGGGCGAATGGGACGATCAATCACTCTGGACGTAAGGATTGCTTTTTCAGTAGGTTTACCCTCTCTCTTCATGAAGCTCCCGGGAATTTTACCAACCGCATACAACCTTTCCTCATAATCCACACTCAATGGGAAAAAATCTATTCCTTCCCTTGGTTTATCGGATGCCGTTGCCGTGACTAATACAACCGTATCTTCATAACGTACCAGAACAGAGGCATTGGCAAGTTGCGCTAGTTTACCCACCTCTAGGCTAAGTTGTCTTCCAGCTAAATCCATGGTAAAAACCTTATGCATTAATCTATTGCCTCCTGTCATCTTATGTATTTCTTTAAATATTATAACTCAATAAAAAGATTTTTTTTCGCTTGTTGAAAAAATTCTTTCGTCAATGCGTTTCAACAAAGTTATGATGTAATTGATATACAATAAATGAGCGGCAAATACCGCTCATTCATAATTATTTTCTTAAATTTAACTTTTCAACAATATTACGATACCTGTTAATATCAACCTTTGCCAAATAATTTAATAAACCTCTGCGCTGACCAACCATTTTTAAAAGGCCTCTTCTTGAATGATGGTCCTTCTTATGGATTTTAAGATGCTCATTCAAATGGTTGATTCTCTCTGTAAGAAGTGCAATCTGCACTTCCGGAGAACCGGTATCAGTCTCGTGAAGCTTATAAGTATTAATTATTTCCTGTTTTACTTCTTTTAACATATTCAATTCACCTCCTAAACACTAATCCCCTGTAGCTAAGATATGGGTAGGTGAGTCCCGTATCCAAGCAACAGGTTCATCCTATCTGCAACAAGCTATATTTTAACACATCTTTATTTCATTGTAAATATCCTTCATGTTAAAATTTTCTGATGCTCAAAATAGTCTTTTGCATACTGCACGTCCTTTGAAATTTGATCTGCCAGGTCCTCCAACCTCTCAAATTTCTTTTCTTCCCGAACCTTTTTTATAAACTGAATTGTTACATCCCTGTCATATAGTATCTCATTAAAATCAAATATATGCGTTTCGATTCGAATACCCTTATCATCATTAACCGTTGGATTTTCTCCTATATTTGATATGCTATTGAAAACATCTCCCTGAATCACCGTATTGGTAATATATACTCCTTTTGACGGTAATACCTGACATGTATCCGGAAATATATTTATAGTAGGAAAACCAATTTTGTTTCCTATCTTTTTCCCTCTTACTACTTTTCCCATAATGGAATAATACCGATTTAATAAGACAGAAGCCCTTTCCACATCACCGGCTTGTATAAGTTCCCTTATCATGGTACTGCTTACCAGATTCCCTTCATATTCCACCGGTTCTACAACCTCAACATAAAAATCATACCGTTTCCCAAGTTCACGAAGAAGCCCCACATCGCCTTTTGCCTGATAGCCAAAGCGATAATGAAAACCAACCACTACTGCTTTTACATTAAATCTATCCACCAGTATGTTTTTTACAAAATCCTCTGCACTCATGTGCATAATATGCTCAGTAAACTCTTCAAAAAGCAGGAAATCAATATCATAACGAGCCAGTATTTGAGCCTTTAACTTATTTGGCGTTATGATAGGTACTTTCATACTTCCTGTCATTTTGTTCTGGGGATGCTTATCAAAGGTATAAACCATTGATTTTAAATTCTTTTGCTTACATATCCTTATTAACCTATTTATAAGTTCAATATGCCCAACATGTAAACCATCAAAGTTTCCCAACGCTATCCCCATTCCCTGGGATATGTCTATATAAGGCTTATCTTTTGAAAAAAAAAGCTCCATCTATTCCACCTCAAAAAAGCTTTTTACCATTTTAAGACATAATTTACCGTTCTCTGCTTTAACTGCTTGCGAAAAACCTATAAATTTATGCTGCTGGTTGTATACCCTATACATCAGTCCCTCTTCCGGATTGCCTGGCCCTGTAAGCTTATGAGCAGGAATGACATTGCCGTTCAGCACTTTTTTCTCTACATCCGGTTGAATGGTAATGGAAGGCCATGTATCAAATACCTGGTCAACAGGAACCAACAGTTCCTCCAATTTATTATTCAAAGAATGTTTTTCAATATCCTCCAAAGTAACCGACTCTTCCAGTTTAAACCTGCCGCTGCTAAGTCTCAAAAGAAAGGACATATATGCACCGCAGCCCAGCTTTTCACCAATATCGTGGCATAATGTCCTTATATATGTACCTTTGGAACAGTGTACGTCAAATAATACCCTGTTATTTATTTCATCAATATCAATAACCTCAATATTAAAAATAGTGACCTGCCTGGGTTTCCGCTCAATTTCCACACCCTTCCGGGCCAACTCATACAGCTTCTGTCCCTTTACCTTTACAGCAGAGTACATAGGCGGAACCTGACTTATGGTCCCTTTAAAGCTGTGGATTGCCTGCTCTATCCTTTCCCTTGAAACATTCACTTTTCTCTCACTCAACACTGTTCCAAATCCGTCCTGGGTATCGGTGGTTACCCCTAACTGCAGTTCAGCTCTATATTTTTTATCTTGCCCTGAAAGCCATTCTGCAACTTTGGTGGTTCGACCCACGCATATGGGAAGAACACCTGCTGCTCCCGGGTCCAGTGTACCCGTATGGCCCACCCTTTTTGTACGGGTGTGCTTCCTTATGAAGCTCACCACATCGTGGGAGGTCATGCCACCGGGCTTTAAAACATTAATAATGCCCTCCATTAAATACCATCACCTTTTACTATGAGAGGTTTGACAGCTTCCATAATTTTTTGCTTTGCCTGTTCCATGTCCATGTTTAAAATACACCCGCTTGCCCTAACATGCCCTCCGCCTCCAAAAGAAAAGGCAACTTTGGACACATCTACATATCGGTTGGAACGTAAACTTACCTTGACATGCCCCGGCTCCATTTCCATCAATAAAATTCCTACTTCTACCCCTTCTACGGTTCTTGCAAGGGAGGAAAGTCCATCTATATCATTTTCGCCAAGGGCCATGTCTTTTATTGCTTTATTGGGTATGGGTATAATTACAATCTTGCCGTCCTCGTACAGTTCAATACGTTCAATGGCATAAGAAATAAACTTTAATTTTGATAATGAAAAAGTATCAAATACTCTCCTGCTTATATCAGCATTATCAATTCCTTTTTCCATCAATTCAGCAATAATCCTGTGGGTTCTTGACGTGGTATTGCTGTATTTAAAGCTTCCGGTGTCTGTAGAAATAGCCGTATATAAATTGGTTGCAATTTCCTTATCTATTTCCACACCCAATTCGCCTAACAGGTCATAAATCATTTCGCCTGTAGCTGCAGAGTTAGTATCAATGTAGTTATATTCGGCAAACTCCGTATTACTGACATGATGGTCAATGTTTATGGTAACATTGCTTTGTTTAAAAAATTTAATACGTTTACCAAGCCTTTTTTCATCAGCGCAATCTATGCAAATAACACAATCAATACCCGAATAATCAGAGTAATCTTTATACTTAACAAACTCACCCCCAAGGAATTCATACATCTTTGGTATATCTTCTTCCAGCACCACAACAGCTTTTTTTCCCATTTTTTTTAATGCTGACTGAAGCGCAAAGGATGAACCTATACAGTCACCATCCGGATTAAAATGAGGAAGGATAACAGCCTTTGATATGGATTTCAATATATCAGCTATCTTTTTTAGCATCATTTTTAGTTTCTTCCTTTTCCGATGGATATATGGTATTAAGCAGCTCTGCAATGTGCGCTCCATGCTTTATGGAATCGTCAAGTATAAAGGTAAATTCAGGAGTATATCTAAGCTGTACCCTTCTTCCCACCTCTTTTCTTATAAATCCCGATGCACTTTTTAAGCCTGCAATGGCCTCCCGTTGCTTTTCCTTCGGTCCCATTACACTTATATATGCTTTTGCATATTTAAGATCCCTGGAGACATCAACCATAACCACACTTGTCATTTCCGGTATCCTGGGGTCCTTTAACTCCCTTATAATAGCACTAAGCTCTTTTTTTAATTCTTCACTTATCCTATCAATTCTATTGTAAGACATTTCATCCACCTTCCCGATAATGCCCCTCTTTACTACTGTTTAACCTCTTCCATAATGAAGCACTCTATTACATCACCCTCCTTTATATCGTTAAATTTCTCAATTCCTATTCCGCACTCATATCCCGCTAAAACTTCCCTTACATCATCTTTAAATCTCTTTAAAGATTCCAGTTTGCCTTCATGTATTACAATACCGTCTCTCACAATTCTTACCTTTGAATTGCGGTTTATCTTTCCATCCGTTACATAACACCCGGCAATTGTACCTACACCGGACACTTTAAAGGTTGCTCTTACTTCTGCATGGCCAAGAACAACTTCTTTAAACTTAGGTTCTAACATGCCCTTCATTGCAGCTTTCATATCTTCAATTGCATCGTAAATGATCCTATAAAGTCGGATTTCCACTTTTTCCATTTCTGCAGAAGCTCTGGCACCCGAATCCGGCCGTACATTAAATCCAACAATTATTGCATTGGATGCAGATGCAAGCATTACATCCGATTCGGTAATGGCACCGACTCCTCCATGAATGGTTTTAATCTTTACTTCATCATTGCTCAGTTCCTCCAATGACTTGCGTACTGCTTCAACAGAACCTTGAACATCTGCTTTGACAATTACGTTCAATTCTTTAACCTTACCTTCTTTAATCTGGGCAAATAAATCGTCTAAAGATGCCTTATGCTGGAATTTAAACTGTTCTTCCTTTATTTTTTCTTTTCTTTTCTCAGCAATTGCGCGAGCCTTTTTCTCATCTTCCACAACATAGAACGTGTCTCCTGCTTCCGGCACTTCCGACAAGCCAATAATCTCAGCTGGCATGGAAGGCCCGGCCTTTTCCACCCTATTGCCCTTATCGTCCATCATTGCCCTGACCTTCCCGACAGCAGTACCGGCAATGATCACATCACCGACATGCAGCGTACCGTTTTGTACCAGGACAGTGGCAACAGGCCCTCTTCCCTTGTCCAACCTTGCTTCTATAACCGTTCCTTTGGCTGGGCGGTTAGGATTTGCTTTAAGCTCCAGCATTTCTGCAACAAGGAGTACCATCTCGAGCAAATTATCAATACCTTGTTTTTTCAATGCAGATACAGGAACACAAATGGTATCTCCACCCCATTCTTCTGCAACCAGTCCATATTCGGTTAATTGCTGCTTAACCCGTTGTTCATTGGCTCCCTCTTTATCTATCTTATTAATGGCAACAATTATGCTCACATTTGCAGCTTTCGCATGATTAATCGCCTCAACCGTCTGCGGCATCACACCGTCATCTGCAGCAACCACAAGAATGGCAATATCCGTAACCTGAGCACCCCTTGCCCTCATGGTTGTAAAGGCTTCATGACCCGGTGTGTCCAGGAAAGTAATTTCCTTATCATTTACTCTTACCCTATAGGCACCAATATGCTGCGTGATTCCTCCTGCTTCCATCTCCGTAACATTGGTATGACGAATGGCATCCAATAAGGATGTCTTTCCATGGTCCACATGTCCCATTACCACTACTACCGGAGAACGGGGCTCCAATTGGCTCGGATCGTCTTCCACATCATTAAACAATAAGTCTTCTTCCGTTATCACTACCTCTTTTTCCACTATTGCACCAAAATCTTCTGCAATGAGTGAAGCGGTATCAAAATCAATTGTCTGGTTTACCGCAGCCATAACCCCCAGCGAGATTAGCTTTTTTATAACCTCGGCGGCAGGTACTTTTATTTTTTGTGCCAAATCGCCCACGGTAATTTCATCGGGAATGGTTACCTTTACAGGCGCTGCTTTAGGTTTCTGGCTCTTTTGCTGGATTTTCTCCAGATTTTCTTCCGCATGTTTTTCCTTCCTGGATTTACCTGCTCCCCTTCTGATTCTTTGCTTTTGTTTTCCATGATCTTTAACCTTATCAGGAACCAGCTCTTCAATCCTGTCAATATCCAGTCTGTCTAAGTCTACTACAGAAGGACGGGTATTTACATATCTACCTTTAATATTACTTTTCCCCCTTTCTTCCACATTTTTATACCCCGAATCATTTTGTTGTTCTTTTCCATTTGCTTCCTTAACCGTTCCAGCCTTTTTGTCTTCTTTTTGAGTTAAATCATTCCTGGATTTTTCTTCACCCTTCTGTGTATAAATTTCCAGCAAAAGATCAATGTCCGAATCGTTCAGCGTACTCATATGATTTTTTACATCTATATCAAAATGCTGTAGTTTATCAATTATTGTTTTGCTTGAAATATTGATATCCTTTGCAATTTCATATACTCTTGGCTTAGACAAATAATTCACCCCCGTTTGACTCTTGATCATACAAATGTTTTATAGTTGTTGCAAAATTTTTATCCCGAATAGACAAAACAGCACGATTTTTTTTACCAGTATATTTACCCAATAGCTCTTTGGTTCCAAATACTATATAGGGTATATTCCTGTAAAAACACATATCCATGAACTTTTTCTTTGTGTTATCCGAGCTGTTTTCCGCAATGATCACCAACTTGCTTTTACCCTTTTTAATGGCTTCTGCACAGCCTTCTTCTCCGGTAACCACTTTGCCGGCTTTTTGTGCCAGACCAATCATACCATATACTTTATAACTCATTTTGTCCCTCTAATTCCTCTGAAATTTGCTGATAGATTTCATCAGGTATGGCCTGAGAAAAAGTTTTTTCAAATCTCTTATTCTTACGTGCTTTTTGAAAACATTCTATATTGTTGCATATATATGCGCCTCTACCCGGCTTTTTCCCTTTGAAATCAATGGATATCTCTCCTTCCTGATTTTTAACCACCCGAATAAGTTCTTTTTTGGCTTTCATCTCCTGGCATCCCAAACACATTCTAAGAGGCACTTTTTTCTTTTTCATAACCTCATCCCTCCCAGAGCAGCACAATATATTATAATTATAACACATTGCAAACGGTATATATTAGTATAATATATATAACATATATATTTATCAGGCTACTCTTTGACCTGTGATTCACTTTTTATATCTATTTTCCATCCTGTGAGCTTTGCAGCCAGTCTGGCATTCTGACCTTCTTTCCCGATTGCCAGGGATAACTGATAATCCGGTACTATAACCTTTGCAGACTTTTCAGCTTCATTAACCTCTACACTTAAAACCTTTGCAGGGCTCAGGCTTGCAGCAATATACTCCGCAGGATCCGGACTCCACTTAATAATATCAATCTTTTCCCCTCTCAGCTCGTCCACAATTACCTGTACCCGGTTACCCTTCTGGCCTACGCAGGCTCCAACCGGGTCCACATTTGGGTCAGAAGAGAAAACAGCAATTTTGGTCCTTGAGCCCGGTTCTCTGGAAATGCCCTTAATCACCACGATACCATCGTAAATTTCCGGCACTTCCTTTTCAAAAAGCCTTTTTACCAACCCTGGATGAGTCCTTGATACATATACTTGCGGACCTTTTGTAGTCTTTTCAACCTCAAGTACATAAACCTTTATGCGGTCGTTAAAATTATATTCTTCACCAGGTACCTGCTCATTAGGAGTCAAAATTGCTTCAACCTTGCCTATGGAGCCTACTTCCACATAAACATTCTTTTTCTCTGTTCTCTGTACAATTCCCGTAACTATATCGCTTTGTTTACTGAAAAATTCCTCGTAGATGTTTCCCCTTTCAGCTTCCCTTATACGCTGCACTACCACCTGCTTTGCAGTTTGCGCTGCAATTCTTCCAAACCTTTTTGGTGTTACCTCTATTTCAACGATATCGGATAACTCATATTTTTTGTTTATCTTTTTTGCGTCTTCCAGACTGATTTCCAACAGATCATTTTCTACCACTTCAACAACCTTCTTCTTTGCAAAAACTCCGACTTCTCCCGTTGTCCTGTCAATATTCACTGACACATTTTGAGATGAACCAAAATTCCTTTTATATGCAGAAATAAGTGCTGCTTCAATAGCTTCAATGAGTACGTCTATACTAATATGTTTTTCTTTTGCAATCTGTTCCAACGCACCAATGAACTCGGAATTCATTTTATGTCCTCCCTACCTTATTAAGTTTTCTTAAAATAAAAATATGCTAAAAATCTATAGCTAACCTCACCAAAGCAATTTTTTTCTTTTCCAGTTCCAAACGCTCCCCACTGTCCAATGTCATTATTATATCTCCATCTTTATATCCTTCAAGAACTCCTGTTAGCAATTTTGCCCCATTTATTGCTTTGTATAGCTTAACTTCTATTCTACGTCCAATATTTTTTATGAAATCCTTTTCTTTTTTAAGGGGCCGGTCCAGCCCCGGAGAAGATACTTCAAGAAAATAGCTGTGCTGAATAGGGTCCACCCGGTCCAATTCATCGCTTATTTCCTTGCTCACTGCTTCACAATCATCTATTGTAACCCCTTCTTCTTTATCAATGAATATTCTTAAAAACCAATTGTTGCTTTCCTTTTTAAATTCTATATCTACCAATTCACAACCATTTTTTTCGGCTATTGGTTGTGCCAGGGGATAAACAATATCTTCTATGCGGGATTTAGCCAATCTTATCTCCACCTTTCAACTTATACATGAAAGATTATTTAATATCCGACCTAATTATCCAGCTTCATATGGCTATATCTCAATATTGACCTTTAAATGTATTATTCTCATCAATAACTAAATTTATTTTAATTTAATTACTACACAACACGAAAGAGTGGGACATTTACCCACTCTTTCGTGAACAAATACTATTTGCTTTACATCAATTGTTATTATACCACTCTTGCTTAAATTTAGCAATACAAATTTTATACAGGACCCTTATCCGCGGATTAAATACTCAAGCAACCTCTCAGTATCTTCCGGCTCATAAGCGATAATCTCAATATCATCAATCTTTGCTTCAGCAAACATTTTGGAAAGTGCAATATATTGGGAAAGCTTTGATTTTAGATTAAGCCGGTCACCTTCAGAAGTAATCAATTCTACCTTTCCTTTGCACTGGTCCAATACTTCAAAAAACTTGTTCACATCGGTAATATTTTTTATTTTCATAATTGTACCATCCTCTCATGGATAATTTGGTAATATAATTATATAATGGATTTTTAATTAAGTCCAGTATTACGCCCAAGAAAATATTTTTAATGGATATTTTGTATATTCCAATGTATATCATTAAAAAATATTAATGATTTTTGCTTTGAGGCAATATTTTTTTTTCTTTTTGTGCTTTTTTAATGCAACCGGATTTCTTTTGAAGTCCTTTTCTGATAAGATATTTTATCATACAAATAACATGGTTATTTTTAAATTGAAAGGAGTGGGTAAAGATGTGTGGGCAGATTCGCCTTATCGCTCAAAGGATAAAGGAGTTAAGGGAAATAGCGGGAATTTCGGTAGAAGAATTGGCTTCAGAATTCAATATTTCCAAAGAATTATATGAGCAGTACGAGAGCGGAAATGTAGATATTCCTGTAAGCTTCCTTTATCAAGTGGCAGGTAAGTTTAATGTAGAACTAACTGACATTCTCATGGGTGAAGGCCCGAAACTACGTATTTATTCCCTGGTAAGGAAAGGGAAAGGCTTGAGCGTTGAAAGGAGACAACAATACAAGTATCAAAGTCTTGCGTATAATTTTTCCAATAAAAAGGCAGAACCTTTCCTGGTGACCGTGGATCCTGACCCTGAAGATACTCCCATCGATTTTAATACGCACCCGGGTCAGGAGTTTAACTACGTTGTAGAAGGTACATTAAAAATAGTAATTGACAATCATGAACTCATACTTAACGAGGGGGACTCCCTTTATTTTGATTCCAACTATAAGCACGGTATGAAAGCATTAAACGGCAAACCTGCTAAATTTTTAGCTATAATTCTATAAAAAAGAAAAAGTCGAGGTAGGGTACTATGATTTTGGAAAAATTTATCAGTAAAACAGATTACAGTTCTTATGAAGATTTCGTGCAAAATTTTAAAATAAATGTTCCTGAAAACTTTAACTTTGCCTATGACGTGGTGGACGAACTGGCAGCAAAGGAACCAAATAAAACCGCCATTGTTTGGTGCAATGATTCAGGAGAAGAAGCTACTTTTACCTTTGCCCAACTAAAATACTACAGTGATAAGGCTGCTAATGTATTTAAATCCATAGGTATCAAAAAAAATGATCCGGTTATGCTTGTACTAAAGAGGCGTTATGAATTTTGGTTTTGCATCCTCGCATTGCACAAGATTGGAGCTGTGTGCATTCCTGCTACCCATCTTCTTACAAAAAAAGACTACGTCTACAGAAACAATGCCGCCAGCATAAAAATGATCGTTGCAGTGGCTGAACCAGAAGTAATTGAACATATTGAAGAATCTCAGAAGGAATCTCCTACACTGATTTATAAAGCATTGGTAGGAGGAAGCCGTGAGGGTTGGTATGATTTCAACAAAGAGCTGGAAAATGCCGATGAGCACTTTGAGAAACCCTCAGGGGACGAGATGCCACGAAATGAGGATATTTCCCTGTTATACTTTACATCCGGTACAACCGGATTTCCAAAGATGGTACAACACAACTTTACCTATCCGCTGGGACACATACTTACCGCAAAATACTGGCAAAATGTACAGGATGGAGGCCTTCATCTCACAGTAGCCGATACGGGATGGGCAAAAGCCGTATGGGGAAAAATATACGGCCAGTGGATTTGCGGAAGTGCGGTATTTGTATACGATTATGATAAGTTTGTCCCTAAAAAATTATTAGAGATTATTGAAAAATATGAAATAACCACCTTCTGTGCCCCTCCTACCATTTACCGTTTCCTAATTAAGGAGGATTTGACAAAATATAATCTGAAAAAGTTAAAATACTGTGTCATTGCCGGAGAACCTTTAAACCCTGAAATATATAACCAATTTTTAAAAGCTACGGGAATAAAGTTAATGGAAGGATACGGACAGACGGAATGTACTGTCGCAATAGCCACCTATCCCTGGATAGAACCACGCCCAGGTTCAATGGGCAAACCTTCACCGGGATATGATATTGATATTGTGGACGAAGAAGGCAACTCCTGCGATGTGGGTGAAGAAGGAGAAATTGTAATTAGAACTGATAAGAGAAAACCCATCGGTATGTTTGATGGTTATTACCGGGACGAGGAAAAGACAAAGAGCGTTTGGCATGACGGCGTATATCATACAGGGGATATGGCATGGCGGGATGAAGACGGCTACTTTTGGTTTGTTGGCAGGGCGGATGATGTTATCAAAAGCTCCGGGTACAGAATAGGACCTTTTGAAGTGGAAAGCGCTCTGCTGGAACACCCTGCCGTCTTGGAAACGGCTATTACTGCAGTCCCCGATCCGATAAGAGGACAGATAGTAAAAGCCACCGTTGTTTTAACAAAGGGCTACACGCCGTCGGAGGAACTGAAAAAAGAACTGCAGGAACATGTTAAAAAGGTGACCGCACCTTATAAATATCCAAGGATTATAGAATTTGTAGATGAACTTCCTAAAACCATAAGCGGGAAAATACGAAGGGTTGAATTAAGGGAAAGAGACAGCAAAAAACAACAACAACAATAAAAGGGCCGGTATGGGCAGCTGTCCCTACAGGATTATGCGCCGATAATTGTAGGGCAGCTGCCCTCTTGTGCCTGTTTTTTTGCATAAAAAAACCTTCAATTGTATTTTTATATTGAAGGTTTTTCTTCAGTCCTTATTATTTTTTACGTTAAGCTGTATTTCTTTTCATACTCGGCATACATTTTTTCATATTCCGGTGTCTTGTTTATGTGCACATTCCTCAGGTACTGATGCACATCAAAATTGGACGACGGTGATTTCAACTGTTCAATAGCCACACCTATGTTTGAACAGTGGTCTCCTATTCGTTCCAGGTTATTAATAATATCAAGGAAAATAACGCCTGCCTTAAGGCTGCACTTTTGTTGAGACAATCTGTCAATATGGCGCATCCGCAGAGTTTCTTTCAGTAAATCAATCACGTCTTCACAAGGTTGAATCCTCATTGCCAGCTTAGCATCCTGCTTTTCTAAGGATGTCATAGTCATACCTACAATTTCCTTCACAGCATTGGTAATGGTAACAAGCTCTTCCCTCGCTATCTGAGAAAACTCAATATCATTATGGGTAATATACTCTGCAATTTCCGCCAGGTTGGTGGCATGGTCCCCAATTCTTTCAATATCGGTAATTACGTTAAATAATGCCGATACAAGCTTGTTTTCTTCCTTGTTTAACGGTTCATCAGCAATCTTTACAAGATATTGGGTGATTTCTGTTTCCATTTCATCAATTATATCTTCATTATCTTCTATCTTTCCTATTGCACTAACATTTTTATCAAGAATTGATTGTATGCTCAAACATACATTAAGCTTTGCAACTTCCCCCATGCGCACCACTTCTTTTACTGTCTGGGAAACAGCAACAGAGGGGGTAGATATGAATCTTTCGTCAAGGGTTTTCTGCACCTTGACTCTTTCCTTACCTCGAATTGCCAGGTGGGCCATTTTAACCAGTACTTCGGCAAAGGGAAAAAGAATAATTGTATTGACGATATTGAATAGTGTATGAAAATCCGCAATGATTCCTTTATTAACCGGAGCATTCCAAAAAGAAAAACCGATGGTATATTGATAAATATATATTGCACTTAAGAAAATGATTGTACCGATAATATTAAAAAACAAATGAATCATTGCTGCCTTTTTAGCATTTTTACTCGCTCCGATACTGGATAATAATGCTACAACACATGTACCAATGTTTTGTCCAAGGATAATGGGAACTGCAGCTGAAAAAGAAACTAATCCGGTAGATGCTGCTGCCTGAAGGATACCCACCGATGCACTACTGCTCTGAATAACAGCTGTTACAACTGCACCTATCAATACCCCTAATACAGGGTTACTAAAGGCCATAAACATTTCTTTAAACTGAGGCAAATCCCTTAAACCTTTAACGGCTTCTTCCATTGTACCCATTCCCATGAACAGCAAACCAAAGCCTGCCAATATTTCACCTATATTGTTCAGCTTTTTTTTCTTGCTAAACATAATTAAACCAACACCCAATGCCACTACAACAGGGGCAAGAGTGTTTGGTCTAAGCAAGTTAAAATACCATGCACTTGCACTGATATCCCCTAAACGGATGATTTGGGCAGTTACGGTGGTACCGATATTGGCACCCATAATCACCCCGACTGCTTGTGTAAGACTCATGATCCCTGCATTTACAAATCCTACTACCATTACGGTTGTAGCACCACTGCTTTGAATAATTGCTGTAACTGCTGCACCAACAAGGACAGCCTTAAGCCTATTGCTGGTCACCGCTTCAATAATCTTTTGCATTCTTTTTCCGGCAGTCTTTTCCAAACCATCCCCCATTAATTTCATACCATAAAGAAAAATAGCGGCTCCTCCAAATAAAGTAAATAAAT
>JAAYHJ010000053.1 GCA_012735465.1 Clostridiaceae bacterium | reverse complement strand
TTTATTTGTATACTTGTCTAAATTTAGTCAATTTAATATAATAAATATTGGATATATTGACAATGTAAACTGTTAAGGGGTTAATATATCCATAAGAATAACATTTTGGATGGATGCGCAAAAAAAACATGGGAGGTTGTGTAATGAGAAAAAGAACTTTATCAATGGTTTTAGTTATGGCATTTCTATTCACTATTATGCCCACATTCCAGTCCGTTTATGCAGGGCTTCCCGATACTGAGGATGTGGTTAGCCTTGAAGACGGTAATATTGCAAGGGCAGGTACCATCACGTCTATTCCACCTTTCACTAGTGGCATTGATCCCTACGCCTATTGGCCGCGCGTAAATGACGGTCAACTACCAACTGGATCATCACCAAGTTATGCTTGGAACTCATGGAACACGGGTGGGAACCTGGTGTGGATCCAATGTACCTGGTCGGAACCTTATATAATAGATGCCACACGGGTCATGTGGTGGTATGACAATGGCGGCGTTAAGCTTCCGCTGAGTGCGATCGTTCAGTATTGGAATGGTTCTGAATTTGTAGAGGTTACTAACATGAAAGACGCTTCCGGCAATCCTGTAACGTCCGTTGGGGTTGAAGGCAACGGTACGCTCGGCAATAACAGGATTTGGAATGGAGTGACTTTCGATCCTATAGTAACAACAAAATTGCGTCTTTTAATCACAGAACCTTCTAGTCCTGTTGGTGTTGGAGTCGGTATCGGTGAATGGGAGATATTTGGCCTTGGAGTGTTAGACGACCCGGAACTTCGTTCCGTGATTATAGTTGGTGAAGCTAAACCTGTTATTGGCGATATAAATACTTACAAGACATTTGTCATTTACCCAAATCTTGAAGGTGTCACTTATGAATGGAGTGTAGACAACGAAAACATTATTAGGATTGTAGGGGACAACACCGGTGAAACAGTCAATGTGGAAGCTGTGAACGTAGGTATAGCAAAAATTACAGTTAAAATGAAGGATAGCAATGGAAATGTTTTAACAACAGGCACCTACACATTAACAATTCAGGGAGAAAACGGACCATCATTCGATATTAATACATCATTCAATATGGATGGATTGACTCCCGGCTATACTCTAAACGCTAGAGTAGACGTCACAAATAATGGTGATGAAGACTACAAGGTGATTATTATCGCTGCACTTTATGAAGCAGATAAGATGGTGAATGTATCGTACATCTCCAAGATAATTTCTGTTGGTGCATCGGAAAGCTTGAGCTGTGGATTCAAATTACCCTCGGATTTAACAAATCACAAGGTAAAAGTATTTGTTTGGGATGGAGATAACTTGCAGAATACTAATATGATACCTCTATCAGATATAGTAACGTTGGAATAAAGGATGGTGCAAGACCACTGAAAAACATTAAATAAAAAATGTAAAATATTCAATATATTTCTACCATTTGATAAATAAACCCCCCTTTATGTGGTATAATGAAATTGCCCAAAACCAATGCCGAAGGGGGTTTTATCATTTATTTTAACAAAAGAATAGAGGTGTCTTAATTGAAAATGGTACAAGTAAGAAAAATATTCATATCATTGATATTGATTGCCGGGATGCTGTTTTCTTCCTTTTTAGAAACTTCATATGGCTTTGGGGATTTCGTACAGCAATACGATCTTAACTTCAGAAAGGTTGGGGGAGGGAAATACGTTTATTGCAATAATCCGGAAGGAATAAGGGACAAGGATTTGGCAGATGATCCGGTTGCACCCACGAGGCTTATGACTCAAAATATCCAGCCGGGTAAGTATACTTCATTTATATAAAACCTATGACTTGGACCCAAGACAGCAGGCATATGATATGAGCCATGACAAAGTTTCAACAAAAGTATATTTATTTAACAAGGATTTTAATCTGCTGCATAAAAAAGAGTTTGATTCACCTGTTAAAGAAATGTCCTATGTAAAAGGTGTTTATTACTGCAGGACGGATAAAGTATATTGTTCAGAGGATTTTATCAACTGGGAAGTTTATGATGAAGGCCGCAGTGTACCTTTATATAACCAGGGGAATCATGTGCTGGCCGTTAAAACAGACCGATTGGACTATAAGTTCAGGCCGGGGAAGGAAATAAAAATTTATTGTTCCAGCAACGGACAACAATATTCTCCTGTAGATTATGAAAACCGGCAGATTGGGCATCTTTCATTATGCTGCGATTATTTTGTTTCCATGAAAGAAGGAATCAGAAATCAATCTGAGGATGAAGTATCTTTTTCACGGGACGGAATTTATTGGGTAGATATATTGTTGCCTGAAGGGGAATGGGACTTAAAAATGTTTTTGAATTGAATAACGAGATAATTATAGAAACAGATATTTGTTCTATTGCCATTGCCTGGGATGATTTGGACAATGAAATAAAAAAGCTGACTGAAGCCGGGAAGGTTTACGTGAAGATACAGGGAGAAATGCTTGGTTTCGAAGTCCCTCCGGTTATTGAAAATGGCAGGACTCTTGTACCGCTGCGTTTTATATTTGAAAAAATGGTAGCAAAAGTCGATTGGGACCCAAATACCGCCACTGCAACGGTAACCGATCAAGGCAAAAGTGTATCCTTTTCAATAGATAATAAAATTGCCACTGTGGACGGGATACAAAAGGAAATGGATACGCCGGCCCGTTTGATAAACGGTAAGACCATGATTCCTCTGAGGTTTATTTCCGAACAATTAGGATATAAAGTGGAGTGGGATGTAGCCACATCAACGGCCACAATAAGCCGGTAAAACCGATAAAGTAAAAAAGCTGAGTAAAAAACTACTTACTCAGCTTTAAGCTTAAATCTTCGTTTGGGGTCACGTATATGGTTTTATAATTTTCATATATAACCATACCGGGTTTTGCTCCGGAAGGTTTTTTGACATTTTTTACGTGGGTATAGTCCACAGGCACATTGGAGGAGAACCTTGCTTTGCTGTAGTATGCCGCCAGCATGGCCGCTTCAAGCAAGGTGCTGTCGGGTACGTCTTTACCGCCGGTCTGAATAATTGTGTGGGAACCGGGAATATTTTTTACATGAAGCCATAAGTCATTGCTTTGTGCAAATTTTAGAGTAAGGTAATCATTTTGCTTATTATTTTTTCCTACATATATATTTATCCCGTCGCTACTGACAAAATGCATTGGCTTGGACGGAGATATATCCTTATCAGGCTTTTTTGCAGTTGTTCTTTTAACATACCCCTGCTCAGAAGCTTCTTCCCATATTTCATTTATTTCCTGCTCCGTTTGGGCTTTTAATACGGCATCCTGCAAGGATTCAAGGTAATTTATTTCATCCACGTTCAGCTTAATCTGCTGGGATACCATCTTTGCCGTGTTTTTTGCCTTTGTGTATTCATTAAAATATTTTTGTGCATTCTTAGCCGGTGAAAGTCTCGGATCAAGGGGAATGGTTACCACAGGACTGCCTTCCTCATAAAAATTTTCCACTTCTATCTTGTCCATTCCCTGCTCAATTCGATATATATTTGAAATAATCAAATCGCCAAAGGTCTTTAGTTCATCGTGATTGGAAACTTCAGCCATCTTTTTTTGCTGTAAGTTAAGCTTTTTTTTGCAGCGGTCTAAATGGGTGTTAATAATCTTTAATAATTCCGATGATTTTTGTTTTAACCGTTCCTGATGGTTGCGGGTTGAATAAAACATATCCAACACATTGCTTATGGACGAATGGTGTTCAATATGGTATTCGGGATACTGTAAAATGTTTACGACTGAAAAATCAACAACCTTTTTGTCTTTTGGGTTTGTAAGTATAACCGGAGAATACTGCTTGTTGATTACCTGCATAAAGATTTTATAGGCTTCTTGGCTTATTAAAGCAATCTGGGAATCATTCAATTCACCAAGGTAAACATTGCTGTCTCCTAAAGCGCGGAAACATATTTCTCTTCCAATGAGAGGGCTGATCCCGGTAAAATGGTTTACAATGTACGTATCCACCTTTTGTCCACCCGCTTGATTGCCCATTATTTCCATGATTTTATCCAATGTACATTCCAGGGGATTGACCTTATCCTGGGAAGGGGGCATGGTATACTTAAGCCCGGGCATGACCTGCCTTACACTGCTTGTGCTTATGCCCACATGTTTTATGCTGTCAATTATTTTTCCGTCTTTATCTATTAATATGATATTGCTGTGGCGTCCCATCATCTCAATGATCAATGTTTTTTCAGTTAAATCTCCCAGTTCATTGTAGGTTTCAATTGCAAAATGTATAATTCGCTCAAGGCCCGGCTGGGATATGGATACAATTTTTCCACCGGTCAGGTGCTTGCGAAGCAGCATGCAAAACATGGGCGGTGTACTTGGATTGGGCTTTGATACTTCGGTAAAATGAGCCCGCGGATGATTAGAGCTGGCACTTAAAAGAAGCCGTTCATTTTTTCCCTTGCTACGAATATATATGAACAGTTCATCCTTTTCCGGTTGGTATATTTTATCTATTCTTCCATTTAGTATCCTGGAATTAAATTCGTGAACCAGGCAGTTCACGACAATACCGTCTAAAGGCATATAATCACTCCTGGTTAATATAGTTTCATCGAGGCTTTTTTTGCACCATGTTATATATTATCATCTAAATAGCATTTTTAAAAGGTGCAAAATAAAAGTTGCAAACCAATCTTGACAATTTATGCTGTGCTGGTAGAATGTATTCATAGAAAAAGGTAAAGGGTGTTTAAGATGGTTATAGGCAGCAGTACTGTGGATCTGTCTCTTGAAGGGGTTTTTTCCTTAAAAGAAAAAAGGCAGATTATAAAAAGCATTATCAGCCGTATCCATTCCCGTTTTAATGTTTCCATTGCGGAGGTGGATGCCCAGGATAAATGGCAATATGCCGTTTTGGGTTTTTGTTGTGTTTCCAATGATGTGGCCCATGCAAACAGCATCTTATCCAATGTGCTTAGATTTATTGAAAATGACGGAAGAGTGGTGATGGTGGATTACTCTATCGAAATAATTTAATTTGGTATTTTATTTTTTATTTTTTGTGTTATAATACATTAAGAATTAGTATTATTTTACTTCCTATATAATTAAATAAGAGGATTGGGTGTTTTTATGCAAATAAATAAAGTTGGATGGTAAGTAAATATGATAAAAAGCATGACGGGTTATGGAAGAAGTGAAATTCAAAAGGGCGATAAAGAGATTATAGTTGAAATAAAGTCTGTAAATCATAGATATACTGATTTTTCTATTCGCATATCAAAATACTACAGTTTTTTAGAGGAACGGGTAAGGGAATACATACAAAGGTTTATTTCAAGAGGGAAGGTGGATGTTTACATTTCCATCGATTCCCATGGAGATGAAGACAAGGTTGTTTATCTTAATGAAGGGCTTGCAGCAAGCTATATAAGCGCTCTTAGGGATTTGCAACAGAAATATCATCTTCAGGATGATATTTCTGTTTCTAGTGTTGCACATTTCAGTGATATCTTTGTGATTGAACGCAAGGAAGAGGACCAGGAAGAATTATGGAATAATGTAGAGGAAGCTCTATATGAAGCTTTGCAGGACTTAATTTCGATGAGAGCAAGGGAAGGATTGCGCCTGGCAGAGGATCTCATCCAAAGGGGAAAATATATTTATTCTGTTATAGAAGAAATAGAACAAAGGTCTCCTCAGGTGGTGGTTGAGTATAGGGATAAAATTGAAGCAAGGATTAGGGAACTGCTTTCAAATGTCCCTTTTGATGAAAACAGGCTCTTGACCGAAGTAGCAATATTTGCAGACAGAGTAAGTATTACGGAAGAAATCATTCGGTTAAAGAGTCACTTGGTTGAATTGCAGGATATAATAAACAGCGACCAACCTGTGGGCAGAAAGCTGGATTTTCTGATACAGGAAATGAACCGTGAGATAAATACCATTGGCTCAAAAGCAAATGATTTGATTATCTCGAAAAAAGTGGTGAGTGTAAAAGCTGAGTTGGAAAAGATGAGAGAGCAGGTACAAAATATTGAATGACATGAATATAAGTAGGGTAATAATATATATATTTACTGAATAAAAAATATGTTATATATAATTTTACAATAAATGTAATCCGACGGCTAATTTTTGATGGTAGCGGGTGAATAATAGGAGGAGCACGTTATGAAATTGATTAACATAGGCTTTGGAAACATCGTTTCTGCTAATCGTTTGGTGGCAATTGTAAGCCCTGAGTCCGCACCAATAAAAAGGATCATACAGGAAGCCAGGGAACGGGGTATGCTGATTGATGCAACCTACGGCAGAAGAACAAGGGCTGTTATTATTACGGACAGTGACCACATAATATTATCGGCTGTCCAGCCTGGGACGGTAGCTCACAGGCTAACTGCTAAGGACCCTGCTCCGATGGAAGATGAGGTTGCGGTTGATGAAGGGTAAAGGACTTTTGTTAGTGGTTTCCGGCCCTTCCGGTGCAGGAAAAGGTACCATTTGCAAAGCGCTCGCTCAAGCAAATAAAGATGTTTATCTTTCCATATCAGCGACCACACGTAGCCCCAGATGTGGGGAAGTAGAGGGAGAAAGCTATTATTTTAAAAGCGAAGAAGAATTTAAGAAGATGATTGAGAACGATGAGTTGTTGGAATGGGCGGCTTTTTGCAATCATTACTATGGTACACCCAAGGAAAGTGTTTATAAAATGCTCAATGAGGATAAAAACGTAATACTTGAAATTGATGTGCAGGGTGCGTTAAAAGTAAAAAAGAAGTACCCCGATGGGGTTTTTGTTTTTATTTTGCCTCCCTCCATGGAGGAGTTAAGGAACAGGATTATAAACCGCGGCACAGAAAGCCAGGAAGTTATCAATGCAAGGTTAAACACCGCAAGGCTGGAATTTACCCATATTAATAATTATAATTATATCATTGTAAATGACACGGTTGAAAATGCGGTAAGGAATTTGGAGGCCATAATTATTGCTGAAAGGTGTAAAGTTGAAAGAAATCAACAAATCATAAAAGAGGTGTGTGATATATGATTTATCCACCAATCAATAAACTTATAGAAAAAGTGGATAGCAGATATACTCTTGTGGTGGTGACAGCTAAAAGGGCACGAATGGTTGCCCAGGGAGCGCCCAAGCTTGTTGATATAAATTCAGATAAACCCGTTACTATTGCGGTAAATGAAATTGCAGAAGGTAAAATAACTTACAGCAGGAATAAGGAAGCAGCAAAGCCTAAGGAAGAATAGAATGGAGTGATAAAGTGCTTAAGGGCAAGGTTGTCGTTGTGGGTGTCTGCGGAGGAATTGCGGCATACAAAGCCGCAGATTTGGTGAGCAGGTTAAAAAAACTGGATGCGGATGTACATGTGATTATGACCCGTTCCGCTTGCGAGTTTATTACTCCCTTGACATTTCAATCCTTATCTCAGCAATATGTGGTTCATGACATGTTTGAGGAGCCCAGGTCCTGGGAAATACAACATGTTTCCCTTGCCCAAAAAGGTGATGTTTTTGTCATAGCACCTGCAACGGCAAACATAATTGGTAAGGTAGCCAATGGAATTGCCGATGACATGTTGTCGACCACTATTATGGCTACCAAAAGCCCGGTAATTTTTGCACCGGCTATGAACAGCAATATGTACGAAAATACCATCGTACAGCAAAACATTAATAAATTAAAATCCCTGGGCTATATATTTGTGGAGCCGGAATCCGGGCGCCTTGCATGTGGCGATGTGGGCAAGGGTAGGCTTGCACCAACCGATACAATTGTGGATGCTGTTATACAGGCAATAGGGTATGAAAAAGACTTAAAGGGTATAAAGGTATTGGTTACAGCAGGACCGACCCGTGAGCCGTTGGACCCGGTGAGGTTTATAAGCAATTATTCTTCCGGTAAAATGGGTTATGCCATTGCAAGGGCGGCCAAATATCGTGGCGCGGATGTAACCCTTATAACCGGGCCCGTTTCTTTGCAGCCGGTTGAAGGTATTCGCATGATAAGGGTTAATACGGCATTGGAAATGTATGAGGCGGTTATGGACAATTTTTATGAATCATCCATAATTATAAAGGCAGCGGCCGTGGGTGATTATCGCCCGTTGCATTTCAGTGCTGATAAGATAAAAAAGGAAAGGGATAAATTTGAAATAGAATTGACAAAAAATCCAGATATTTTAGCTGAACTTGGCAAAAGGGTGCAAAAGCAGGTATTGATAGGTTTTTCCATGGAGACCCAACATCTGGAACAATATGCAACAAAAAAATTAGTCGAAAAAAACCTGGACCTTATTGTTGCAAATGATATTTCAAAAGAAGGAGCAGGGTTTGCCGTTGATACAAATATTGTAAAAATCATTGATAAGCAGGGCAGAATAAAGGATTTGCCCATGACGCCAAAAGAACAATTGGCCCATGAGGTACTGAACGAAGCGCTTAAAATATATCATAATAAGAATAAGTAGGGTATCAGCTCATCCGGGAGGATGGGCTGTTTTAGAATGGAGTGGTACCGGTGGAAGGAAAACAAATTGCAGAAGTAATTGTAAGTAATATGTCAAGAAATGTGGATAAACATTATCACTATCGTATCCCTCCTTCATTAAGAGAAAAGGCACAAATCGGCAAAAGGGTATTGGTTCCCTTTGGGAATGGAAATAAAAAAACAGAAGCTTTTATAATGAATCTACTGGATGAAAGCAATGCAACCGGTTTAAAAGAGATATACGAAGTGGTTGACGAAACTCCATTGTTTGATGAAAAAATGCTTGATATTATTTACTGGATGCGAGATAAATATTTATGTACCTGTTATGAGGCATTAAAGGCTGTTTTGCCCCCGGGCATCGGGTTAAAGGCCCAGGAATGGATTACATTGAAAGCAGATATTTCAGATGAGCTCCTGAATACGGCTCTGCAGAAGGATATAATTAGAATTTTGCATGAAAACGGGGGTTGTATAGAGTATAATCAACTGGTACAATTATTGGGCAACAGCAGGATAAGGTCTTCTGTTCAATCCCTTCAAAGAAAAAAGATCATCAGTATAGATAAAGAGTATAAGCCTTGTACGATGGATAAAACCATACGCCTTGCCTATTTAAACATTCCCTATGAGGAAGTACAGGTCACTTTGGATGAACTGAAAAAAAAGGCGCCGGTACAGGCAAGAATGGTGGAAATATTAGCAGAAAATGATTATGTTAGTCTGGCGGACCTTGTAGCCTTTTCCCAGGGTTCCTATTCTGCAGTTAATTCACTGCATAAAAAGGGTATTATTAATTATAAGGATCAGGTGGTTTTACGCAATCCTTTTGCATCAAACAGTTTTAACAGGACTACCGCCTTTGAGCCTACACCGGAACAAAAAAAAGTGATAGAATTAATTAAGCAGAAAATACAGGAGGAAGCCCATGATACCGTATTAATCCGGGGGGTTACGGGAAGCGGTAAGACGGAAGTATTTCTTCAAGTTATAGAATATGTTATTTCCAAGGGGAAACAGGGAATAGTGCTGGTTCCGGAGATTTCCCTTACTCCCCAGATGATGGAACGCTTTATGAGCAGGTTTGGCTCCAGGGTGGCAGTGCTTCACAGTGGCCTGTCTATTGCAGAAAGGTATGACCAATGGAAAAGGATTCAAAGGGCAGAGGTGGATGTGGTTGTGGGAGCGCGTTCTGCCGTGTTTGCTCCTGTACCCAATCTGGGTATAATCATACTGGATGAAGAGCATGAACACACCTATAAATCAGAAAGGGCACCCCGGTATCATTCCAGGGAGGTGGCATGTCGTCGTGCCTTAAATGAAAAGGCACTGGTAGTGTTAAGCTCCGCAACTCCGTCTCTGGACAGCTATTACAAGGCCCAAAAAGGTGATTATATACTTTTGCATATGGATAAACGCTACAATAATGCTCCGCTGCCGGAGACATATATTGTGGACATGAGGGAAGAACTTATAAATGGTAATAAATCCATCTTTAGCAATAGGTTAAGGGAAGAAATTGAATTTAACATAAAAAATAAGCAGCAGACCATATTATTCATAAACAGAAGAGGTTTTTCCACGTTTGTATCATGCAGAAACTGCGGTCATGTTATTACCTGTCCCTACTGTAACATCTCTCTGACGTACCATGTTAATACCAATCACCTGATGTGCCACTACTGTGGATATAGGATGAACAATGTGCGCATATGCCCAAAGTGCAATAGCCAATATATCCGCCATTTTGGTATTGGTACTGAAAAAGTGGAACAGGAGATAAAAAGGATTTTTCCGGGTGTTTCGGTAATTCGCATGGATGCGGATACAACGGGTGGCAAGTTTTCCCATGAAATGCTATTAAATAGGTTTCGGGATGAAAAAATTGATATTTTAGTTGGGACCCAGATGGTATCCAAAGGGCTGGATTTCCCCAATGTTACCCTGGTGGGCATACTGGCAGCAGATATGTCTTTAAATATTGATGATTTTCGTTCCGCCGAAAGAACCTTTCAATTGATTACACAAGTATGCGGGAGAGCGGGAAGAGGTGATATTAAAGGCAGAGCGGTAATACAAACCTATCAGCCAGAAAATTTTACCATACAATTAGCTAAACAGCAGGATTACTTATCTTTTTACGCCAGTGAAATAAAGATACGGGAGCAGTTAAAATACCCTCCCTTTTCACAGATTGTATCCCTCTTGGTACATGGTATGAAGGAAAAAGAGGTTATAACTCATATTAATAATGTAGTGAAGGATTTTAGAAAATTAATCCAAATAAATGGATATAATAACCTATGTTATGAGATATTGGGCCCGACGCCGGCACCCGTGTCCAAAATAAAAAACAGGTTCCGGTGGAGGGTATTGATAAAGTGTTCGGAGGATGTCAGAATTATGGAAGTTTTAAAAGAACTGCTTGATGATTTTTATAGCAATAAAAAAAGTGAGGATATCAGCCTTACCATAGACATAAACCCAGTGAATTTAATGTAGGAGGTAAGAAATGGCAATCAGAATAATTCGGAAGGTCGGAGATGATATTTTACGAAAGGTTTCCCGTCCCGTGGAAGCAATTAACAAGAACATTTTGACGTTACTGGATGACATGGCGGAAACGATGAGGGAAGCAAATGGTGTCGGACTGGCAGCGCCCCAGGTAGGAGTATTAAAAAGGGTTATAGTAGTGGATGTCGGAGAAGGATTGATTGAGCTTATAAACCCTGAAATAATTCATGCAGAAGGTAAGCAAATAGAGGCCGAGGGCTGCCTTAGCATACCGGGCAAGGTAGGGGAAGTGGAAAGGCCGGCAATGGTGGTTGTAAAAGGGTTAAACAGGCATGGAGAAGAAATAGAAGTAAAAGGGCAGGGGCTTTTAGCCAAAGCCCTATGCCATGAAATTGACCACTTAAATGGGGTATTATTCATAGATAAGGTTATACGTTTTATCGATGATGATGAATAATAAGCGTTAAAAGGTAGTAATATGAGGTGATAAAATGAAAATTTTATTTATGGGTACACCGGAGTTTGCCGTTCCCTGCCTTGATATGCTTGTTACAAAGGGATATTCCGTTGTGGGGGTTGTAACACAGCCGGATAAACCAAAGGGGAGGGGCCATAAAGTAAGCCCGCCGCCGGTTAAGGAATATGCAATAAAGAAGGGAATACCTGTTTTTCAGCCCGAAAGGCTTAGGGATGGAAGTTTTGACAATGACTTAAGACTGCTTTCACCGGATTGCATAGTAGTGGTGGCTTATGGTAAGATTTTACCTAAATCCATACTGGATTATCCCAAGTACGGATGCATCAATGTACATGCATCTTTGCTTCCCAAGTACAGGGGAGCAGGGCCCATTCAGTGGGCTATAATAAACGGTGAGAAGGAAACGGGCATAACTACAATGTACATGGATGAAGGTATGGATACAGGGGACATGATATTAAAGAAAAAAGTCATGATTGGTGAAAATGAGACGGCAGGCGAGTTACATGACAGGCTTTCCGTGTTGGGAGCGGAAGTGCTTGCCGATACCCTTAGGCGCATACAGGAGGGTACAGCGCCAAGGGAGCCTCAAAACCATAGTGAGGCTACTTATGCCCCCATGCTCACAAAAGAAGTAGGCTGCATTGATTGGAACAAGAGTGCCGTAGAAATAAAGAATCTTGTCAGGGGTGTAAATCCCTGGCCGGTTGCCTATACTAATTATGAAGGTAAGAGGTTCAAAGTATGGTCCGTTGATATTGGAGAAAAATGCGATTTGGGAGTACCGGGAATGATTATAAAGTACATTGATTCGCAGGGATTAATGGTCAGGACAGGAGATATGGGTTCCATAATTATTAAGGAGATTCAGTACGAAGGCGGTAAAAAAATGAGCATGGAAGAGTATTTAAGAGGGCATACGATTGAGATTGGAAAGTTGCTTGGTTCCTGATGAATATTCTAAAGCATGTTCCTTTGTCATACTTTTTGGAATGTTAACCGTATAATTTTATGTAGACTATAATGGTTGACATATTGTATGCTTGCAATATAAAGGTTATTGCAATTGAAGATAAGAATTATAAGGAGGGGAAATATGCCAGGTTATTTTTTAGGTATTGATCCATATTATATAATGCTTGTGGTTCCTGCCCTGTTATTTGCCCTTTATGCTCAAAGCAGGGTACAGGGGACATTTAATAAGTATTTAAGGTTAGCAAACAGCAGGGGTTATACGGGAGCAAGAATAGCAAGGGAAATATTGGACAGCCAGGGGCTGTATGATGTTAGGGTAGAAATGACCGGAGGGCATCTGACGGACCATTACGATCCAAGGGCAAAGGTTGTACGCCTTTCCCAGTCAGTCTATTCAGGTACCTCGGTAGCTGCCGTTGGAGTAGCAGCCCATGAGACAGGGCATGCCATTCAACATAAATTATCCTATGCACCTCTTGCTTTCAGAAACAGCCTGGTACCTGTTGCAAGCATTGGTTCGCAGATGGCCATTCCACTGGCTATTTTAGGTTTGATAGTGGGAATAGAATCCTTGGTTCAGTTTGGAATAATATTATTTACTGCAGTGGTTGCGTTTCAGGTAATTACTCTTCCCGTTGAGTTTAATGCCAGCAGGAGGGCTCTTGAAGTATTGGAGACAGGAGGTTTTCTTTCCAGGCAGGAGCTGCAGCCGGCTAAAAAGGTATTAAATGCTGCGGCGTTAACCTATGTAGCTGCAGCAGCAGTGGGAGTTGCCAACTTGTTGAGATTAATACTTCTTTCAGGGATGGGAAGAAGAAGGGATTAAATTAATATAAAAAAATTGCGTTACATATGTAACGCAATTTTTTTGAGAAAAATAAGAAAAAAGAGGAGAGTAAAACAGTGAAAGATATATATCCAAGGGAAACAGCATTGAAAATTTTATACGAAATAGAAAACAAGGGTGCCTATGCCAACATAGCTCTCAAAAAATACCTTCAGGGTGTAGATTATAAAACTGTGGACAGAAATTTTATCACTGAACTTGTATATGGTATAATTAAAATGAAATTGACCATTGATTATGTACTTGAGAGATACTCCACCATAAAAATAAAGAAAATATCTCCCTGGATTTTGCATATACTGAGAATGGGGATTTATCAGATTCTTTACCTGGACAAGGTTCCCGATTCGGCCGCATGTAATGAAGCAGTTAAATTATCCAAAAAATATGGTCATGCGGGTTCTGTAAAATTTGTTAATGCGGTGTTACGCAGTATATCGCGCAGCAAAAAGGAGATAAGATTTCCCGATAAGATGCAGAACCCGGTGGATTATCTGAAAGTAGTGTATTCCCATCCCGAATGGATGATACGCCGCTGGATAGATGAATATGGTTTTGATTTTACCGAGAGTTTGTGCAGTGCCAATAATAAGGTGCCGGATTTGTGCGTGAGAACAAATACTTTAAAGTGCAACAGGGACACTTTAGCCCAATACCTGCATGAAGAAAATGTAGTAGCAGTTAAGGGAAAGTATTGTGAAGAAGCGCTGATACTGAATGAAGTTGGAAATATCAGCAGTTTAAGCGCCTTTAAGCAGGGCCTGTTTCAGGTACAGGATGAAAGTTCCATGCTTGTATCAAGGGTACTGGACCCTGAGCCGGAAAACTTTGTTATGGATGTGTGCTGTGCACCGGGCGGTAAAATAACCCATATAGGACAGCTGATGCATAATAAGGGGCAGGTATTGGGATGGGATGTACATCCCCATAAAATCAGCCTTGTGGAGGCAGCGGTAAAGCGGCTGGGTTTGGAAAATATAAGCGTATTTACTCATGATGCGACCGTATTAAAAGAAGAATTTATAGGAAAGGCGGACAGAGTGTTAGTGGATGCGCCCTGCTCCGGCCTGGGGATTATACGCAGGAAACCGGATATAAAATGGAATAAGGTTCAGGAAGAACTTAAAGAGCTTACAGAAGTACAAAAAAGGATACTTAAGGTATCCTCGGAGTATGTAAAGCCGGGGGGTTACCTCGTATATAGCACTTGTACCATACAGCACGAGGAAAATTATGACGTGGTTGAAGAATTTGTTAAAAATAATCCCCGGTTTGTGCCTGTAAATATTGAACGGTATTTTCCTGAGCAGATTAGAAAAAATACTATGAAAAATGGGTACGTACAATTATTTCCCAATACGGATGATTTGGACGGATTTTTTATATGCAAGCTTAAAAGGCTAAATTGAAGGGAGATAGTAGATTGTCGGACAAGATCAACTTTAAGGACTTAGGATTTGACGAATTAAAGAAATATTTTCAGGATATGGGACAGCCGTCATACCGTGCAGAACAGGTTTTTAAATGGTTGCACCAGGGTGTTACGGACTATGAGCAAATGACCAATCTGCCCAAAGATTTGCGCTCCTTGCTGAAAGATAAAAGCAAAATAAGCTGTGTTACCATTGTAGAAAAGAAAATATCCCGGTTAGACGGAACGATAAAATATTTACTTCGCTTGGATGACGGAAATTTAATAGAAAGTGTATTGATGAGGTATAAACATGGAATTACCATTTGTATTTCAACCCAGGTTGGCTGCAGGATGGGCTGCAGATTTTGTGCATCCACCATAGGCGGGCTGGTGAGGCACCTTACCCCGGGTGAGATGCTGGACCAGGTGGTGTTTATACAAAAGGACGTGGGAGAGAGAATTACCAATATTGTGTTAATGGGTATTGGAGAACCTTTGGATAATTATGATAATGTCATGACATTTTTGAGAAATGTAAATCATCCTAAGGGATTGAATATTGGATACAGACATATTTCTTTATCTACTTGCGGATTGGTGGAAGATATTATAAAATTATCAAAGGAAAACATGCCTATTACCCTATCTGTTTCTCTTCATGCGCCTAATGATGAAATACGAAGCAAAATTATGCCTGTAAACAGGCGCTATTCCGTGGATAAGGTACTTGAGGCATGTAAGATTTATGCTGATACCACAAAAAGAAGAGTTACCTTTGAATATGCAATGATTTCCGGAGTAAATGACAGCATTGAAAATGCAAAGGAATTAAGCGAAAAAATAAAAGGTATACTGTGCCATGTAAATTTAATACCTGTAAATAAGATTGCAGAAAGAGAGTATTCTAAAAGCCGTATTAACCAAATACATGCCTTTAAAAAAATATTAGAGCAAAATGGTATATCCACAACTATAAGACGGGAACTTGGTGGTGATATCAATGCTTCATGCGGACAACTTAGGCGAGGGTACTCGGAAAAACAGTGAGCAAGGGGGAAAAATAGTGAGATTAGGTGCGTTTACAGATAAGGGCAGGGCCAGAGAAATCAATGAAGATAATTTTTTCGTATCAGAACCTAATGAAGCCTCGGGGGCAAGGTTCTGCATAATTGCAGATGGCATGGGAGGACATAATGCCGGCGAAGTGGCAAGCAAGATGGCAATTGATGAAATGCGGGAGTCCATCCGGCAATTATATCGTGCCGGGATGTCGGATAGCCAGATTATTGAAGTCCTAAAAGAAAGCATGTGGAAAGCAAATGCAGCCATTTACTACAGGGCCTTTGAAAACAAATTATGTGCCGGCATGGGGACAACAGCCATTGTATGTTTTGTAAATGACCGCAATGCGTATATTGCCCATGTTGGGGACAGCAGAGCATACTTAATCCGCGACAAGACAATAAGCCAAATTACCACGGATCATTCGGTTGTGGAAGAATTAATTAACAGTGGTACCATTACACGGGAGGAAGCAGTCAGTCACCCCCAGAGGCATGTGATTACACGGGCTTTGGGAGCCGATAAGGATATAGATATAGATATTTATGTTCATAAGTATATCTCAAACGACATAATTCTTATTTGTACCGACGGACTTACCAATATGTTGAACGATTCTGAAATATTTGAAATAATCGATCGTAATCAGGACCTGCAATGTGCGGTGGAAGAACTGGTATTGATGGCAAACAATAAGGGCGGCCTGGATAATATTACAGCAGTAGCAATTGGCCTATAAATAAGTTCTTCCGAAAAAATGAAAACTCAGAAAATTATTAATCAGGTCGGTTTTTCTTTTTATATAAAATGAGGTGTAAGAGATGATTGGAAAAGTATTAGGGAATAGATATGAGATAATAGAAAAAATAGGTGGAGGGGGTATGGCTATAGTCTACAAGGCTCGCTGCAGACTTCTTAACCGGTTTGTCGCTGTAAAAATTTTAAGGCATGAATTAACAGAGGACAGGGAATTCATCAGCAGGTTTAATGTTGAGTCCCAGGCAGCAGCCAGTTTATCTCACCCAAATATTGTATCGGTTTATGATGTAGGACAGCAGGATGATATATATTATATTGTCATGGAATATATCGATGGTATTACCCTGAAAGAATTAATTAATAAAAACGGTGCCTTGCCGTGGAAAGATGCATTGAACTTTTCAATACAAATATGTTCTGCATTGGAACATGCGCATAAGAAGCATATTGTTCATCGCGATATTAAGCCACACAATATTATGATTACCAAGGATGGAATGGTTAAAGTTACGGATTTTGGAATTGCTCGTGCCGCCACATCCACCACTGTTACGCTGGGGGGCAATACCATTGGTTCGGTACATTATTTTTCTCCCGAACAGGCGAGGGGCGGCTATACCGATGAGAAATCCGATATATATTCGCTGGGTGTGGTGATGTATGAATTGCTGACCGGCAGGGTTCCCTTTGACGGTGAAAGTCCTGTGGCGGTTGCCATTAAGCATATTCAAGAAGAGCCCATACCACCGAGAAACATAAATAAGAACATTCCGGTAGCACTGCAAGCCATTGTTTTAAAAGCAATAAGCAAAGAACAAAGCAGCCGATATCTTAGTGCTGCAGCCATGCTAAAGGATTTATACCGGGCTTTTGATGAGCCGGATATTGATTTTGTGAGCGGGATTAGTATTGATGATTATCCCACTCAAAAAGTTCCTATAATACCTGTAAATGGAAGTGACGAAATGGGAAAAACTAAAAAGAAAACAAAAAAGGAAGATAAAGTTGCAGTAATAGCCGCTATTTTTACGTCCCTTATTCTCATAGGGCTTATAACTTTCCTGGGTTATGGTTTCTTAAACGGAAGATTTTCTGCCAGCGAAAATGAACATCCGGTACCAAACCTGATAGGCAAAGATTTTGATACAATAAAGAGCATATATAATGATCCGGAAAAAATCACCGTGGTTGAAGTACGGCAAGAGTTTAATGATGAAGTGGAAAAAGGAAAGATAATTTCACAGGACCCAAGTCCGAATACCATGATTAAATATCCTCAAACCATTGAGGTAGTGGTTAGTAAGGGTCCAAAAACCGTTAAGGTGCCGGATTTGACTAATAAGGAATACAGACAGGCAGAGATAGAACTGGAGCGAAAAGATTTGTCTTATAGGGTGACCTATGAGTACCATGATACAATCCCTGAGGGTATCGTAATAAGGCATATCCCTGAAGCCGGTGTGGAAGTTAAAGTAGGGGAAACTGTTCATCTATTTGTGAGCCAGGGTAGAGAAATAAAAATGGTTAAGGTAGATAATTACGTGGGTAAAACTGAAGATGAAGCCAAAAGAATGATTGGTCAGGCAGGGCTGGTTGTAGGAGATATAACCACTGAAGTCAACGAACGGCCAAAGGGAACGGTAATTTCCCAGAGCATACCTGCAGGGCAGGAAGTAGAAGAAAAAACGGTTATAGATTTGGTAGTCAGTGAAGGTAAGCCGACAGACGAAAAAGAAAGATATATTAATATAAATCTTCCTCAAGACCGTGAAACGGTTAGGGTGAGAGTGGATACAATCAGTGCCCAGGGGTCTAAAACCGTATATGATCAGGTTCACAGTAAAGATGATAGCCCCGTTACGGTAAAACTGACCGGAAGAGGAACCATTACAGTGCAGGTTTATTTTGATGGTGAGTTAAAAGCAGAGGATACAATTAATTTTGAAGGGTGATACTTTGGATGCCTAGAGGCATAATTTTAAAAGGAATTGGCAGCTTTTATTACGTTAAGATACAAGAAACTAACACTGTGATTGAATGCAGAGCAAGGGGAAGGTTCAGAAAAGACAGCATTATACCCATGGTAGGAGATCATGTAGAAGTTAAGCTATCCGAACATGACGCCCTTAAGGGCAGTATAGAAGCTATATTACCCAGAGTTACCTGCCTGGTCCGGCCTCCTGTTGCCAATGTGGATCAGGTGGTAACAGTTTTATCAATCCGCAGCCCGGAGCCTAATTTGCTGTTATTGGATAAGATAATACTTGCTGCTGAGTTTGAAGGACTTGATGTGGTGGTATGTTTCAATAAGATAGATCTTGATGAAAACAGGTCTTATGAGAAATTATCACAAATTTATCTTTCTGCGGGATATGACGTAATATGTGCAAGTGCCCGAAACGGTGAAGGAATTGAGCAGTTGCGCGATTCCTTGAAAGATAAGGTAACAGCCTTTGCCGGACCGTCGGGGGTAGGAAAGTCGAGCTTGCTTAATGCGGTTGACCCGCGGTTTTCGCTTAAAACAGGGGAGATAAGCAAAAAAATTGAACGGGGTAAGCATACCACCCGACATGTAGAATTATTACAGCTAAAAGAAGGCGGATATGTGGTGGATACGCCGGGGTTCAGTTCCTTTGAACTGGCAGCCGTTCCTGCAAAAGAAATGGACCGGTTTTTCAGGGAATTTGGAGAATACATCCCACTGTGCAGGTTTCGGGGTTGTTCCCATACGTCTGAACCCGGTTGTGCAGTAATTGATGCTGTGGAGCAGGGAAAAATCTTTTCTTCCCGGTATCAAAGTTACCTGCAGTTTTATTCACAACGAAAGAATGTAAAGGAGTGGGAGAAATGATAAAAATAGCTCCGTCAATACTGGCTGCGGATTTTGCGCACCTGGCCGAACAAATCAAGCAGGTGGAAGAAGGAGGGGCAGATTTGCTCCATATTGATGTGATGGACGGACATTTTGTACCTAACATTACTATCGGCCCTCCGGTTATCGAGTGGATTCGCAGGTATTCTGATTTGGAATTTGATGTCCATTTAATGATAGATAATCCGGAAAAATATATAGAAAGCTTTGTGAATGCAGGTGCTGACAGTATTTCTGTCCACGCCGAAGCAACAGTGCATCTGCATCGTTGTATTCAAATGATAAAAAAATTAGGGGTTAAAGCCTGTGTAGCTTTAAACCCATCTACACCCTTGGATGTTCTTGATTATGTGATGGATGATATTGAAATGGTATTGCTTATGACGGTAAACCCGGGCTTTGGAGGACAGACCTATATCCCGGCAATGACCAGGAAAATTGAGTCCTTGAAAAAGAAAATAGATGACTTTGGCAAACAAATAGATATACAAATTGACGGGGGCATTGGCCTTGATAATATATATGAAGTTACAAAAGCCGGGGCAAATGTTATTGTTGCAGGTTCGGCGGTTTACCGTTCCGATGATATAGCAGGAACCATTCAGGCACTAAAATCCCTGGCTTATGGAGAGTAAAAATGAAGGCTTGGATTATTTCAAACGGGCAAATAAAAAACTATGATTTCTACAGGAACAGGATATATGAAGAGGATTATATTGTATGCGCCGATGGCGGTACATTACATGCATACAGGCTTGGTATTACTCCTAATGTGATTATTGGTGATATGGATTCCATGGATATGGACTGTTATAATGAGATGGCCCAAAGGAAAGTAGCAATTCTTAAACATCCTGTGCAGAAGGATCAAACCGATACGCAGCTTGCGGTGGAACATGTTATTAAGCAGGGGTGTGAAGAGATTATCCTGATTGGGGCCCTGGGAAGCAGGTTTGACCATTCCTTTGCAAATATATCTCTTTTGAAGATGATTCTTGATAATAAAAGGAAGGGTATGCTGCTTGATGAAAAAAATGAAATTTATCTAATAAACAAAGATATTAAACTAAAAGGAAATATTGGGGATATTCTTTCCCTGCTTCCGGTTACCCCTGAGGTTACGGGTATAACTACCACAGGTCTTTATTACGGTTTGAAGGATGCAAAAATGGAATTTGGCATACCTTATGGGGTCAGCAATGTTTTTATAGAAAAAGAAGTCAGCATATCCATCAGGGAAGGACTTTTGCTTGTTATAAAATCCTTTGATTAATTAGGTATAACTATCACGAATTGGGGCTTGCTGAATATACTGATAATAGAAACGGTATAGGAGGTGAGCCTTTTATTATGTCCGGAAAGCGCAGGACAATAGGGCTTACTATAGGAGCGATAGGTATTGGAATCTTGCTTGCTTCCGTTATACCTTTGGGTGTATTGGTGGTACTGGAAGGTGCAATTTTGATAGGTATTGGGTGGTCATTCTTCAGGAACGGATAGTATTGGAAATGGGGAATATATAATCTAAAAGAGGGGTGTTAATATGAAAATTGTTGTGTTAAAGATGCCAAAATTTATAGGAAAAATTTTAAAAGTAGTATTTAGGATTGAATAAAAGCATATAAAAGAACCCTAATACATAAAAAAAGGTTCAGGAATTATGTAATTCTTGGACCTTTTTTATGCTTTATTACAATGGTACCGCCACCTTTAACAGGTGGGGCATATTATATTGCTCTGGTTACTTTATTTGAACGCAGACAACGCGTACAAGCATTCACTGTTCTTGGAGCACCATTCACAATTGCTCTTACCTTTCGAACATTTGGTTTCCAGGTTCTATTGGTTCTCCTATGGGAATGGCTAACTTTAATTCCAAAAGTTAAGCCCTTGCCGCAAATATCACATTGTGCCATTTATATACACCTCCTTACAAGAGATAAAGGAAACTTTCGAAGCGCATAAACCAATACTTATTTTAACAAAGCAAGGCTAATTTTGCAAGGTTTTTTTGAAAATAGCAGATTGTTAGCGATGAATATACTGTTTTTTATATGAAAAGAATTGAAGATTTAAGTGATAAAGAACTATAAACCGCGTAATAGGCTGGTTAAAAAATTACATATTTACTTGTAATAGCATGAAGATGATGGTAAAATAATAGCTGAATTTGCAAATTTGACATAATGAATAAAAAATTATAATTATTTTTTTAAAATTATTTTCTTCATAAAATTATCTGTTCTCTCCCATAATCTCGAATTTTAAGTTTTTGGAGACGAAAGTCTATTAATAAGGAGAAAGAATACTTTAGTTGAGAGAGGAGGATTTAAAAGTTTTTCTACAAGAATGATGTTCTTATATTTTTTGCAGATGCTAATATCACATCTAATCCAAAATTGTTAAAGATAGGGAGTTGCCTACCTAAGTTCTTACAAATAATTAAGTTTAATTGTAAATTGTTTTACAGTAATTTATTTGGCTTAACTTCGCTCAATAAAATCTAAAGTATAAAAAAATACATAATGTAATTATATTGCAAGTCTTGAAAGCACTTCAATTTCCTATCTTTTATTGAAAAAGTGGAACATTTTTATTGTGAACATCTTTTGAAATTATCCACGTAGCTATCAGCTTCTTTCTGGCTAGACTTTTTATGCCTTTAGTTACATAGCAAGGAATAACGGATGAATAACCTTTGCTATGAGCAATATTTTGTTTCCTATTGATTCTGAATGTGAGCCGGTTGGTTTTTGAAATATCTACTATGAATGGAGCAGTCAATTCAAAAGCTTAGGAGGACCAAGAGAAAATTTTAACACTAGTAACTTAGTTTGGAGGTCGGACAATGAAGAAAACATTTCAAAAGACGATTAGTATGGTTCTTACAATTGTAATTATTACAGTGATGTATAGCGGAGCAATTCCTGTTTTGCCGCCTTTAAGTGCAAGTGCAGTTCAAAGCGAAGACTCTACTTATACCCTTTCCGAATACTTTTACGATGAATACGGTGTCATGTACGATGCTGAGAAAACGACTCTTATCAAATATCCCGCAGAACTTACACTGACGAGTTATGAGGTATTGGATGGTGTAGCGGTTATCAGCGATAACGCATTTTACGGTGCAAAGAATCTAACTGCTGTAACCTTGCCGGACAGTGTAAAGACAATAGGTAAAAATGCTTTTGAGGGATGTACGGGGTTATCGAGCATATCATTGGGAAATGGTGTAGAAACGATTGGAAGTCATGCTTTTTTGAACTGCTCAGCATTAAAATCAATAACCTTTCCAGCGAGTTTGAAAAGTATAGCAGATGGAAGTTACTCATATGATTATTATAGTTATGTTGGTGTTTTCTATGGTTGTTCAAGTCTGGAAAGTGTCAGATTTGAAGGCAGTGCAGTGACGGTGGGTAGTTATGCTTTTTATGAGTGTTCGAGTATTAAGAATGTGACATTTGTAGATAGTGCAGCAACGATAGGCAGCCATGCCTTTTATGAGTGTTCAAATTTGGAGAGCGTGACATTTGAAGACAGTGCAGCGGATATAGGGAAATATGCATTTGCTGGTTGCTCAAAGCTTAGTTTACTGGATATGGGTGAAAATGTAAAAACAATAGGAGACTATGCTTTTGGAAACTGTAATGGACTCACTAGCATCACTATTCCCGGGAGTGTGACAAGTATAGGATGGGGAGCATTCTGGTATTGCAAAGAGCTGAAGAATGTTGTTTTTGATGATTGTGAGGTAGAGATAAGCAATGAGGCTTTTTACAACTGTACAAAGTTAGCGAGTGTATCTTTTGGCAGTAAAGTCAAAGGAATAGGTAGTTATGCCTTTTACAATACGGGCATTAAAGAAATAATAGTACCTGACAGTGTGGAAAGCATAGGTACATATGCATTTGCAAACTGTACCGAGCTTAAGACGGTAACCATATGTAGCGGGAATACCGTAATAGGTAATAATGCATTTTATAACTGTCCTAAGCTTACGAGTATAATAATACAGGACGGTACCTTGTACTATTACGATGAATACGGTGTCATGTACGATGCTGCAAAAACGACTCTTATCAAGTACCCTGCTGGACTTAAGCTGACGAGTTACGAAGTACTGGCTGGAGTAACGGTTATCAGCGATAACGCATTTTACGGTGCGAAGAATCTAACCACTGTGACCTTGCCGGACAGTGTAAGGACAATAGGTAAAAATGCTTTTGAGGGATGTACGGGGTTATCGAGCATATCATTGGGTAACGGTGTAGAAACGATTGGAAGTCGTGCATTTTTGAACTGCTCAGCATTAAAATCAATAACCTTTCCAGCAAGTTTGAAGAGTATAGCAAATAGAAGTTACTCATATTATTATGGAAATGTTGGTGTTTTCTATGGCTGTTTAAGTCTGGAGAGTGTAAGATTTGAAGGCAGCGCAGTGACGGTGGGCAGCTATGCTTTTTATAAGTGTTCAAGTCTTAAGAATGTGACATTTGTAGATAGTGCAGCAACGATAGGCAGTTATGCCTTTTATGGGTGTTCAAATCTGGAGAGTGTGACATTTTAAGACAGCGCAGCGGATATAGGGGAATATGCATTTTATGGGTGCTCAAAGCTTAGTTCGTTGGATTTAGGTAACAATGTAAAAACGATAGGCGACTATGCTTTTGAAAACTGCAAAGGGCTTTCTAGCATTACTATTCCCGGGAGTGTGACAAGTATAGGATGGGGAGCATTCTGGTATTGCAAAGAGCTGAAGAATGTTGTTTTTGATGATTGTGAGGTAGAGATAAGCACTGGGGCTTTTGAAAACTGTACTAAGTTAGAGAGTGTATCTTTTGGCAGCAAAGTCAAAGGAATAGGTAGTTATGCCTTTTACAACACGGTTATTAAAGAAATAATAGTACCTGCCAGTGTGGAAAAGATAGGTACATATGCATTTGCAAACTGTACCGAGCTTACGACGGTAACCATATGCAGCGGGAATACTGTCGTGGGTGATAATGCATTTTATAATTGTCCTAAGCTCACGAGTATAATAATACAGGATGACAATTTGTATTATTACGATGAATACGGTGTCATGTACGATGCTGCCAAAACGACTCTTATCAAATACCCTGCGGGGCTTACGCTGACGAGTTATGAGGTACCGGATGGAGTAACGGTTATAAGCGACAGCGCATTTTACGGAGCGAAGAATCTAACCACTGTAACCTTGCCGGACAGTGTAAAGACAATAGGTAAAAATGCTTTTGAAGGATGTACGGGGTTATCGAGCATATCATTGGGAAATGGTGTAGAAACGATTGGAAGTCATGCGTTTTTGGACTGCTCAGCATTAAAATCAATAACCTTTCCAGCAAGTTTGAAGAGCATAAAAGATGGAGTAATCTCAAATTATGGTGTCTTCTATGGTTGTTCGAATCTGGAGAGTGTAAGATTTGAAGACAGCGCAGCAGAGATAGGTAGCTATGCTTTTTATGGTTGCACAAAGCTTAGTTCACTGGATTTGGGGAACAATATAAAAACGATAGGCAACTATGCTTTCCGAAACTGCGGTGGGCTGACTAGTGTCACTATTCCAGAAGGAACCACAACTATTGGAAACTATGCATTTGCAAACTGTCCGGATCTTGTAAGAATAGATATTCCGAATAGCGTTACAAGCATAGGAATCAATGCTTTTTATAACAGTCCTAAGATCAATATTTACACCTGGTGGGGATCATATGCCGAAAGTTACGGTTATTCCAATTTGATCTCTGTAAAATACTTTGAAATAGATTCGGCGAATTTTGAAATAGTTTTACCGGCAGATTACAATGTTGAGCTTTATGACAATATCAAAATTGTAGTAATGAATAAGACCAATAACACAACATTTAATATCAATGTTATAGACGACCAAAGCTATAAATTATCAGGATTGTCTGTAGGAAATACATATTGTTTTGCAATTGTAAATCGATATGGATATACTTTATCCCGGTCAGCTGATATTATTGCGCAGGAAGGGGTCAATCGGGTTGAGCTTCCATCAGTTACTGATGTAAAAACGGTAACTGTAAAGGTGTTTGATGATTCAGGGAACGACTTATCGTCTCAGGTTACTATAAAATGGTACAACGATATAGGCACATATATGGCCCAGGGCAGCAGTATCTCCGATATTCCTGTCGGTACAAGCCTGCAATATACTGTGGAGCTAGGTAGTACCTTAGGTAGCAAATTTATAGAGATTGGCAGTCAAAATTACGTTGTAACGAGTAATAGCAATGACATTATTCTAACTTTGGAGCCAATAAAAACCGTTACTGTAACAGGCAGAGTGCTGGATGCTCAGACAGACTTGCCAATCGCTGGTGCTTCTGTTTCCATATCTCAAACGCTAAACAGTAAATACAGTAAAACAACTGTTGTCACGACGGATGCTTCCGGTGAATTTACAGCAAGCGTATTTGATTCACCGTCTGTAATAACGGTATCAGCATATAATCGAGTAGAGCAGACTATTACCAAATCAGATTTTGATTCAGACGAGGATTTGGGCGAAATAAAGCTGTTGCCTGTTAGTGGAGCGATTATTTTACTGAATATAAATTATACATATAGTTCTCTTCCGGATGAAACAGCGATAAGCAGCATTTATCCTGACTATATTAATCTTCTGTTTAATGTGTATAATGAAACTCAGGATAAACCAATTGAAAATATCATTTACCAATACCCAAATCTTATTTTGCCAAATGATGCAGTTGCAGGGGATCAAATAAAGATTGAAGTTTCCAGCCGTGCGGGAGAGTTTAATCCGGTACAAGTTTCTGTAACACTTGATGATACTATTAAAGCAAGTGCGAATTTTGAGCTTATTCAGCACGGATCAATAAGTGTTACCTTTAGCAGCAGCGCTAATACCGAGAATATTGCGCTTATTTACAACTCATACGGTAAACTGGTTCAGTCCTGCGACTTTGAATATAACAAGGCGTTATTTGCTCCGTTACCGGACGGGACCTATACGCTTGTTTGCATGGGAAAGAGCATGTTTTTTGACAGTATTCAAAATTTATCCGATCTTGCTGTGGCAAAGCTCATTTCCGGTACGGATTATGTCCGACAACAAGTAAGCGTAGCAAGCGGTATAATTACACAAGTGGATGTCGGGGATATTCCTAAATTTAATGAAAACAAATTTTATTTTACGGATAATGCCCAGACGCGTTTTTCTGTGAATAAAACGAGTGCTGTAGCCGGGTCGTATTTTGCAATCAGCAGTCAGATTGCGTTTAAGGAAATCTATAAAGATCAGGTCAGTAATGTTAAACTTATTGTCCATATACCCGAGAATTGCACGTTTGTTGAAAACTCGGTTATATCCGGTAGCGAGAATACAACTTTGGCTTATGTTTTTCAGGATAATACGCTGACTATACCGATTATAAATATCGGTGAGTTAGTGCGTTTTTGCCTGGTGCCAACGCAAGGAGGTAAATATACACCAAATGCCTTCGTGGAATTTACAATTAATGGCGAAACCGTTTTACAGCCTATCGGGGCAGTAAGCTTTGAAGTGACGGATTTAAAGATTGACGTGCCTGAGAGAACCGGGCAAAGGTTTATAACCGTTACCGGCGTTGCTATGCCTAATTCGGAAGTTATAGTGTATGATAACGGGGTGGAGGTAGGCAGAACCCGGTCATTATCTAACGGAAACTGGAGTCTGGGATTCAATCTCATAAAACCATATCAATATTTAAAGCATAAGATCAATGCGGAGGTTATTTTGCCGCAAGGAACAAAAGTACTTACAGAAAGCAAATGGGTTATTTATACAGAGACACATGTTGATTTATCAAAAGTTACTATGTATTATAATGGTAATTATAGAAAAGAATATAAAGTAGAGTTGGATTTTCTAAATCCTTCGGACGTCGATATTTCCTATGTATATGATGGAGGCAGTAGATCTTTCACTTTTTTGGTTGAATTTACAAATAATGATCCTGATTTAATCTCCAATGTATATGTATACGTACGCACGTCCTCAGGGAGAACAGTATCCTTGCCTGCGGTTTATGACGATGAAAAAGGGTTATGGGTGGCAAGTGGCAGCTTTGGACAAAATGATATGCCTACGAGCATAGGCGTGTATTACGATTGTTCTTCCGAATATGACTTAATATTGGATAACGAGTTTGTAAATGATCTGAAAAACGCGTTATCACAAATTCCTCCTATAGAAATGCCTGACAATATATCAATAGAAGAAATATCAAACACATTTGAGGACGGTGATTATAATTCAACCGGAGAAGTAGTAAATAAGATTACTATAGTTGAAGATTCAGAATCTTATGCAATTATTGGTAAGTGCTCACGTGAAGTAATAGATGAAAACGAATTTCAGAAAATTATTAATAATTCAGGTAAATATAGCAATAACTCCTACATTTTAGTTAAAGATTCCTCCGGTAAAGAATACTTATATAATATAACAAGTAATGACACAGGATTTACTTTTAGTGAAATAGTTAATGACACAGATAAAAAGGAATTATGGAAGACAGTCTTGAGTATTTCGGCTGATGTTCCTTCTGATACTTCTACGCTTTTAGATGTTTTAAATTTATGGTTAAAGGATGAAAAAATTGACGAATTTTCGAAGACATTAAATTATATAGGAACATCATTTAGTATTATAGAGTCTGCATTTGATGCCATTGAACGAATAGCATATATAAATCAACTAAAAAGTTTAAATAATAATAATAGTGCTATAGCGGAAGTATTAAATATTCTTGCAATACGAACAGCGGCACTACTACTTGCAGAACAATCAACGGCAATACTTGGAACGTTCTCGCTTCCAACTGACTTTATTTCCAGAATGATTGGATTGCTCATTTTATCGCCTATATCTGTAGATTTGGATAACGGAATAAAGGCAGCTGAACAAGCGATTCATATTTTAAATTATTGTAAATTAGATTCTGATGAAGAACAGATTGCGGTACACTATGCATCTGGTGGATGGAGATCAGACGATGTAAGACATAGTGTAAAATAATTGTAGGACATTTTAAGGATAAAAAAACAA
>JAAYHJ010000052.1 GCA_012735465.1 Clostridiaceae bacterium | reverse complement strand
TAAAAAAACTCCAATATCAACAATTTTAAAGGGCATACAACGCAGCGGGTATGTGATATAGCCCGTTGTATCAAAAAGATGGGGATACCTTTAAGTTTAATTATCCTACAACAAATTGACACTATCCATATCTACTATGAAGGGGAAAATTATATAATGTATGTGTATATAATGTTCTCTTGCAAAGAATAATTTAGAATAATTTATACCTTGGCACGAATACTTTAGAATTAAGGGATTCTTTAAGAATACAAACTCCTTCCCATCAGTAGAGGACGATTATAATGAACAATCTTTTACCTGGTTGAAGTTCATTTATGTATAAGTACTAACAGAACTTATTTTAAGTGGAACCGACATAACCTAGTGGGAGACAAGGCATATGTTTCTGAAGCAATTATATTTGGCTTGATGTATTTAATATGCATTGTGGTTAGTTTAAAGTAATCTCTTAAATAAAATCTATGGTCTTAAAGGGGGGATTGATATGCTTAAAGTTTTCTTGGTAGAAGATGAGTTTGTTGTCAGGGAAGGTATAAAAAATAATATTAACTGGGCAGGAGAGGGATTTCATTTTTGTGGCGAAGCAGCAGACGGAGAATTGGCTTACCCGCTTATTCAGGCTGAGCAACCGGATATTATCATTACCGATATAAGAATGCCTTTTATGAATGGATTGGAATTAAGCCGTCTTGTAAAAAAGGAGCTTCCTGAGAGCAAGATTATCATATTGAGCGGACATGAAGAATTCAACTACGCAAAGGAGGCCATAAAAATTGGTGTTACCGAATACCTGTTAAAGCCCATTAGTGGTACCGAATTGCTGAAGGTGATGAAAAGAAGAGGGCAGCAGATCCTTATGGAACGCATTGAAAAACAGAATTTTGAACGTTATAAGAGGGAAATGGAAGAAAACGAAATGAATGCCAGGCGGAAACTTTTTGACGATATGGTGGAAGGTTCGTTGTCAACTGCTGCAATTCTGGAGCGTGGAAAGGAACTTGGGCTTGAATTAGGTGCAAAATATTATCAGATCATATTATTTAAATATAGTACCTCCAGTGGGGATGAATCTTATTCAAGTGAGTTGCTGACACTGGATAAGGAGTTAAAAAATCTGAATTCTCGTTATGATAATATTATACTATTTGACCGTGCTATTGAAGGTATTGCACTGCTTGTAAAGGGCGATTCTCCGGAACAGCTTGACGAAACCCGCGAGAAATACCTTAAGGAAGTCAAGTCAATACTTGCCCGTTATCCTTCAGTAAATTATTTTGGCGGGATAGGTAAATTGGTAAACAGGCTGACCCGTTTGTCCGAATCCTTTGAGAATGCTGCCCGTGCCTTTGCTCATCGTTTTATTTTAGAAAGGAATGCTATTATAAGTTGCGATGAGCTTTCTGAGCTGACGTTTGAAGATGTGGATTCTTCCCTTAGTGCCCTTGAGTTGGGCAATTTAGACCTAAAGAAGGCCGAGTCTTTCTTAAAAAGCGGGGAAGCTGATGAGATTACTTATTTTGTGGAAGAGTTTATTAAGAGTGTAGGCAGAGCCAGTGAAAAGTCTTTACTGTTTAAGCAATATATTATTATGAACATATATTTTACAGTACTTTCTTTTCTTAAAGAGATAGGATGTACGGATGCGTTAACGGAAGAGCCGTTCACCGGATTGGATGTGATAAAGGATATAATCAATGATTCACAAAAGGCAAAGGATTACATGATACGGCTTTTTACAATTGCTATTGAGCGAAGGGACGCCCTTAGAACAAAACGTGTCCATCGGATTATTGAGCAGGCTAAAGAATATATCAATAAGCATTACTCGGATGAGAACATATCCTTGAATGATATAGCTGCATATGTAAACATCAGTCCCAGCCATTTCAGCACCGTTTTCAGCCGTGAAACCGGCAGCAGTTTTATAAAATATTTGACTGATTTGCGTATAAACAAGGCAAAGGAGTTGCTGAAATGTACAGACCTGCGTTGTTCGGACATAAGTGTAGCAGTAGGCTATAAGGACCCGCATTATTTTTCCTATCTTTTCAAGAAGACCCAGAATTGTTCACCTATGCAGTACCGCGCATCGAAGGGATAAACGCTATGCTATGATTTATTCAGTAGGAGGTTACTGTCGTGAAAATTGGTTTAAGAAGCAGGTTTAGAGATATGTTGGGTAATATGAAGCTTAGCAGGAAAATACAGCTATCCCTAATGTTGATTATCATCCCTTTGTTTATCATATTTGTACTTCTATTTTTAGGGATGTATGGTGCAAATCGGCAGTACAACCAGATCATAGCAAATGCGACTGAAGCCGGACGATTTAGCATAAAGTTTAAAGAAGAATTTGATTATAAAATATACTTGCTTATCGCCGGCCATTCTTCTTTTTCGGAAGAAAATCCTTATGCCAGTATTGATGAAGCCAAGGAAATCGTATTAGACCTTATTAATAATACAAAGATTTTGGAGAATAAGCGTCGAGCTGAAATAATCATGAAACTGCTGGGCAACCTGGAGAAATATGTAAGGCGCATTGAAGAAAATAAAAAAGAAGGCGGGCACTATGACGAAAATTTTACAATTTGGGAAAATGATGTTCAGCTTGTCACTGGTTTAATTCAATCAACCATATTGGAGTATATCTATTACGAGACTAGGGGCATGGAAGAGATTAGAGTGAAAGTGGCAGAAGACCTTAGTAAAATGATTTTGTTCTGCCTAGGCGTTTTTGTTTTTTTGACGATTGTTGCACTCTTTCTTTCCTTTGTCATTCCCAATAGTATTGTTAAGCCGATTCATCATCTGAATGATATAACAAATCAGGTGGCAAGAGGTAATTTAAAGGTGCGCGCTAATGCTTTACAGGGGGCGGAAGTAAAGAGCCTTGGCAACTCATTAAATATTATGATAGAGAAAATTGAACACCTGTTGGAAGCGGTAAAGGAAGATGAAACTAATCTGCGCGTGGCAGAACTGGAACTTTTGCAGGCACAGATAAATCCACATTTTTTATATAATACTCTGGATACAATAATATGGCTTGCGGAGGCAGGAAAACAAGATGAGGTAGTGGAAATGGTTACATATTTATCAGATTTCTTTCGTACCTCGCTCAATCACGGAACCGGAATGGCTACTTTGCGTGAAGAGGAGCGCCATTTACGGAGTTATTTGCAGATACAGCATATGCGCTATCAGGATATACTTGAATATGAGATTGACATTCCTGATAATCTTAAGGAAGCAATTATACCTAAAATTACCCTTCAGCCAATTGTAGAAAATGCCCTTTACCATGGAATTAAAAACCGGAGGGGTAAGGGCAGAATAGTGGTAAGTGCAACCAATGCTGACAGTGATGTTATAATTTCAATTATGGATAATGGGATAGGAATGACTCCTGAACGACTGAATGAGGTGATAAACTTTTTTTCACAGACGGATAAACAAGTGGACAAAGATCAAAAGCGAGACTCTTATGGGCTTTACAATGTAAATCAACGCCTTAAGCTAAAGTTTGGTGATTCCTACGGTCTTTCAATTTCAAGCGAATATGGTAAAGGAACATGTGTAAAAGTAAAAATACCATTTAAAGGATAAGCAAAAAGTATAAAATCGAAAAAAATTCAACCTGAATCGAAAAAAATTCAACCTGAATATGAGAAGATTAAAAAATATTCAAACAAGTACGAAAAAATGTTTATTGATACTATAGATGCAGTCTAGTATAATTCAGATATAAGCTATTTGAAAAAATAGTTTACAAAAAAAAATTAAAATGGAGGATGGGAATAATGAAGGCATGATAGTGTCAATTTGTTGTAGGATAATTAAACTTAAAGGTATCCCCATCTTTTTGATACAACGGGCTATATCACATACCCGCTGCGTTGTATGCCCTTTAAAATTGTTGATATTGGAGTTTTTTT
>JAAYHJ010000051.1 GCA_012735465.1 Clostridiaceae bacterium | reverse complement strand
TAAAAAAACTCCAATATCAACAATTTTAAAGGGCATACAACGCAGCGGGTATGTGATATAGCCCGTTGTATCAAAAAGATGGGGATACCTTTAAGTTTAATTATCCTACAACAAATTGACACTATCAGTAAGTTTTTTCTCCTTTACATTGTTTTTGTTTTGTGGTAAGATATTTGACTTGAAGAAGGATAGTGGTAGCAGTATTCTAGTCAGTTCTACTGACTCTGAGGACGGGCCTAAAAATCCGTTAAAGGGCACATCGATGAAGTTCCTTGTGCTGGCTTTCGACGCCCAGTCGGGGGTCAGTGCTGGGAGTTAAGGTTGGGGGGCGATCTGCAATGGCATGCAGGCGTGGACCCCTCTTCCGCGGAGACCTATGCTCGTGGTTTTCTTAACGGTGGACTAGCTTAGCCGGAGAAAAGTACGACTTAGGATTGAACCTGTTTTGCGGTACTTTTTGTGCTGTGAACAGTGTAGCCTGCCTTGAGTGAATAGGAGTGGATAATGGATCACACATGTTAGCATTGGCCGGTGCGGGCATGTTATTGCCGTTTGAAACCCTATTTGCAAAAGAGGCTAAGAGTCAGTGTGACTGTCGAGGAAAACTCCTAGACTGTACATTTTGGTGCGTAGGGGATTACAGTGTGGACTAAGTGGTAATCCAGTCCTGCTTATGGCGACATGGCAGAGAAGGCTTTAAAGGGAAACCGCTGATTTGGCGACATTTCAGTAGCCTTTTGGGAAATCCAACTGGACCTAAGCCGCAAAATTTACTCTACGCATTACCACTATCCGAAACTTTTTTATAACGCTATTTGGAGGGAATTATTTGAACCAACAAAATGATGGCAAAGATAAGCCTGGCAGTAGTATGCCTAAGGCAAAAAAAAGGAAACGAAATAACTCAGGCAAAAAAAATAACTCAGGTAAAAAAATGAGTTATCGATGGATTAGGATCATCACACTATGGACATTTATTTTTTCTTTAGCTTTAAATTTTATTTCTTCAACCCTTTTAGAGAGAGTTAATTTAGTATCGGCGTTTGTAGTACTTATCTTTATTATATTATTAGGTATTGTGTTTGATATTATCGGTATTGCAGTGGCGTCAGCATCCGAAGCGCCTTTTCATTCCATGGCATCGAATAAGGTTATAGGTGCCAAACAAGCGGTTAAGCTTATCCGACATGCGGAAAAGGTTACCAATTTTTGCAACGACGTTGTCGGCGATATTGCTGGTATTATCAGCGGCGCAATAAGTGCGGCTATTGTATCCCAACTCGTGTTGGTACATCCTGTTTTTAAAACGGCAAATATGGGATTATTGCTGACAGCCCTTGTCGCTGCACTGACAGTGGGAGGAAAAGCTATGGGTAAATCCATTGCTATTTCAAAGAGTAAAGATATTGTTTACCGGGTTGGTGTGGTGATTTATTATTTTAACAAGGTTTTTTGTAGGAAATGATGTTAGAGAAAGAGTTGAGATAAATGGATAATATACTGGATAGTATAAACAATCCGGATGATATAAAAAAATTAAGTTATGAGCAATTATTACAGCTATCACAAGAAATTCGTAATTTTTTAATTGAAACCGTCTCAAAAACAGGAGGTCACCTTGCTTCCAATCTTGGAGTTATTGAGTTAACCCTTGCCCTTCATAAAGTGTTTTCTACCCCCAAGGATAAGATAATATGGGATGTTGGTCATCAGACCTATGTTCATAAAATTATCACAGGCAGAAAAGACAAACTTCACACCTTAAGAAAATTAGGTGGATTAAGCGGATTTCCTAAAGTTAATGAAAGCGAGCATGATATTTTCAATACGGGACACAGCAGTACGTCCATTTCTGCAGCTTTAGGAATGGCAAAGGCAAGAGATCTTAAAAACGAAAAGTATCATGTGGTGGCCGTAATTGGTGATGGAGCGCTTACCGGCGGAATGGCGTTTGAAGCGTTGAACGATGCCGGGAGAAGTACCAATAATTTGATTGTAGTTTTAAATGACAATGAGATGTCAATCACAAAAAATGTAGGTGGTTTATCAACTTATTTAAATAAGATCAGGACGGAACCCTTTTATTTTAAAGTAAAAGAAGATATTGATTTAATACTGAATCGTATTCCTGCAATTGGGAAAAGCATGGCCCGTACCGTGCATAAGGCCAAAGGCAGCATAAAATACCTGATTATGCCGGGTACATTGTTTGAAGAGCTGGGTTTTACATATATCGGTCCAATTGACGGGCATAATATTAACAGTCTAGTAGAAGTGTTTGAACGGGCTAAGAAGGTCAAAGGACCCATATTGATTCATGTGTATACAAAGAAAGGTAAGGGTTATATTTTTGCAGAACAGGAGCCGGATACATTCCATGGTGTTTCGCGTTTTGACGTGAAAACCGGGAAAACAATCGAGGCAAAGCAAGGGCTGGATTATTCGGCTGCTTTTGGTAAAGCAATTGTGGATTGTGCAGGTAAGGATGAGGATATTGTAGCAATTACTGCAGCCATGCCCATTGGTACCGGCCTTAAGGAGTTTTCGAAAAAATATCCAAAGCGTATTTTTGATGTGGGCATAGCAGAACAGCATGCGGTTACCTTTGCTGCCGGGCTGGCAAAATCGGGGCTTAAGCCGGTAGTTGCCATATATTCGTCTTTCTTGCAAAGGGCTTATGATCAAATTTTGCATGATGTGGCACTTCAAAATCTTCACGTGGTTTTTGCAATAGACAGGGCAGGAGTTGTAGGGGAAGACGGTGAGACACACCAGGGAATATATGATTTATCCTACTTGGGGCACATGCCTAATATGGTGATTCTGGCACCTACATGTTACGAAGAACTGCGGGAAATGCTGGAATATGCCTTGTTTTCACATAATGGCCCTATTGCCATACGTTACCCAAGGGGAATACAGGAACGCTCTGTTCCTGCAAAACAGTTCATTGGTCCGGGAAAAGGCGAGATCCTTAGGGAAGGTAAAGACATAACCCTATTGGCTGCAGGCAGAATGGTTGAAACGGCCATAAAAGCATCAATTGAACTGGAAAAGATGAATGTGCAAGCAGAAGTAATAAATTTAAGAAGCATCAAACCTTTGGATAAACAGTTGATATTGCGTTCTGCATTAAAGACCGGAAAGGTTATAACCCTGGAAGATAATGTTATCATAGGTGGAATGGGAAGTGCTGTTTTAACCCTTTTTTCTCAGGAGGGTATCAAAAATGTAAAGGTAAAGCTAAAAGGATTTCCTGATGAAATTATTTCCCATGGTTCCATAGAACAATTGTTTCAACTGTATGGGCTCGATTGGGAAACGATTGTAAGGGATGCGGTAAAGGAGCTGTAAATATTGGCAGAAAAGAAAAGAATAGATGTACTGTTAATGGAAAGAGGATTGGTTGAAAGCAGGGAAAAGGCTAAAAGCCTTATAATGGCGGGCCAGGTTTATTGTGATAACCAAAAGGTTGATAAACCGGGGACCAAGGTGCCGCAGGACGTACCCCTGGAAGTGCGGGGCGATATGCTTCGCTATGTTAGCCGGGGCGGGCTTAAATTGGAAAAGGCCATAAACCAGTTTAAAATTGACGTGAAAGACAAGGTGGCAATGGACATTGGAGCTTCCACCGGCGGATTTACCGACTGTATGCTGCAAAAGGGTGCAAAAAAAGTTTATGCGGTGGATGTGGGATATGGCCAATTGGCTTGGAAATTGCGCCAGGACAGTCGTGTTGTCGTCATGGAGCGAACTAATATTCGATATGTAGAACCCCAGCATATTGAAGAGCAGGTGGATTTTATATCCATTGATGTTTCATTCATTTCTTTAAAACTGGTACTTCCCGTAGCAGTAAGGCTGCTTAAGGACAATGGAGAAATTGTGTGCCTGATAAAGCCCCAGTTTGAGGCCGGAAGGGAAATGGTCGGCAAAAAGGGGGTTGTCAGGGATAAAAAAGTACATGAGGAAGTAGTGAGAGATATTATCCGGTTTGCCCAGTCAATTCAACTTGTAGTCCTGGACCTTAGCTATTCGCCGGTGCGAGGGCCTGAAGGAAATATTGAATACCTGTTGTATTTAAAAAAGCTTCGCCCGTTTGTAGAAGGTAAATTTGATGACAAATGCATTGTGGATACCATTGAGCAATCTCATCAAGATTTAGATTAAATCTTATTGCTATGAATGAGTTTTTTCATATATAATTAATGAATAAGAATTAATAAGCCCAAGGAGCAATAAGAGAAAAGGTAAAAGTTTTTAAACTGGATGTGAAAATGTGCAGAAAATATCGGTTATTACAAATCTTGAAAAAGATAAGGACCTTGAAAATACGAGAAAAGTAGTAGAACTGCTAAAAAAATTTAATAAGGAAATAGTTCTCGATAAGCATGTGGCAGACTTGCTTCAAATAAAAAACGGAAAGAATGAACAGTCGGAGCTTTTTGAAAGTGTTGATCTGGCCATTGTGTTGGGAGGGGATGGGACGCTTTTAAATGTGGCACGTCAGGCAGCCCCTTACGGTGTTCCTATACTCGGCATCAATCTTGGCAATTTGGGTTTCCTGGTAGAACTGGAAAAGGATAACCTGGAGGAGTCTTTTAAAAAACTATTTGCAGGAGAATACATGATTGACCAGCGCATGATGATTGAGGGAACGCTTTACAGGGAAGGAAAAGCCCTTGATACATTTATTGCCCTTAATGACATAGGCGTTACCCGCGGTTCCCTTTCTAGGATAATTACCCTAAAGATATTTGTAAACGACCAGTTTGTTGATTTTTTCACCGCAGACGGTGTTGTGGTTTCCACACCCACCGGTTCCACTGCTTATTCTCTTTCTGCCGGCGGTCCGATTGTTGATCCGGATATGAGTATAATACTGATAACACCCATCTGTCCTCATACACTGCATTCACGTTCCATTATTGTTCCTGAGGATAAAAGCATTTATGTACATATTGCAGATGTTCATCAGCATGATGCGATGATTACCGTGGACGGGCAGCAGGGGTATAAGCTGCAGCCCAAAGATATTATTGCCATTAAAAAATCCTCTGATTTTACACGCTTAATCAGAATATATCAAAGGAGTTTTTATGATGTCTTGAGAAGAAAGCTTACTGAAAGGGGAGTAAGAAGTTTTTAATTATGAAATATTACAGGCATTCAAAGATTCTGGAGATTATTGAGAATAATGTTATTGAGACTCAAGAAGAGCTGGCGGAAAAGCTGAGAGAATGTGGCATTGATGTTACGCAGGCTACAGTATCAAGGGATATAAAAGAGCTGCGCTTAATTAAGGTAATGGCAGAGGACGGAAGATATAGGTATGCTTCTATTTATACTCCCGATTCCGATCTGGCAGCAAGGCTTAGGACAATATTTGCCGAATCGGTGGTTGGCGTTGACCGTGCTATGAATATTATCGTAATTAAAACATTATCCGGAATGGCGCAGGCTGCGGCATCTGCCATTGATACGATGAACTGGCCGGAAATAGTAGGTTCAATTGCCGGGGATGACACAATTTTGGTGATAACGCGAAATGAAAAAAATTCAATTGAACTGGCCGAACGGTTTAAAAGGATGATGCGATAGTAAGTGCAAAGGGGGATTACAGTGCTTTCCCAACTGCATATTGAAAATGTTGCAATTGTTGACAAAATAGATATTTGCTTTGAAAAGGGCCTTAATGTGCTTACCGGTGAAACGGGAGCAGGAAAGTCCATAATAATTGACTCGATCAATATGGTATTGGGCGAAAGGACGTCTAGGGATTTGATTCGCTCCGGTGAAGATAAGGCAGTTGTCGAAGCATTGTTTTATGTTGATTCTGAAAGTGCCTGTGAGATGCTGGCACAAATGGGTATAGAGCTGGATGATGATCGTGCATTGTTAATATCGAGGGAAATTACAGCTACCGGAAGAAATGTTTGCAGGGTCAATGGGCGTATTGTTACTTCAGCCATGCTTCGGGAAATCAGCAAGTACTTGGTTAATATTCACGGGCAGCATGATAACCAGGCGCTTTTGCAATGGGATAAACATATAGAATTTTTGGATAGGTATGCCGGGGATGAATTGCTTAAAATAAAGGAAGACTACCAGCAGGTATATGAAAAGATACGGGGCTTGGAAAATGAGATGCGAAAAATCAGCGGCGATGAGAGGGAACTGGAAAGAAAGATAGATCTGCTTCAGTTTCAACTGGAAGAAATAGAGAAGGCAAAACTTAAACCCGGCGAAGAAGAAGAGCTTACAAGCCAAAGGCTTTTGATGAGCAATACGGAAAAGATAATGCAGTCGGTATCCAATGCCTACGATATTTTATACACCGGAAGCAGAAGCACCTCGGTATATGATGGTATTTCTGAAGCCTTAAAAAATCTTGGGGAAGTGGAAAGGTTTGATGAAAGGCTTCGAAAGTTTTATAAAGCCCTTGAGGATATAAGCTACCAACTGGATGATGTTATAAGGGATATAAGGGATTATAGGGACTATCTTGAGTATGATCCTGCCCTTCTTGAAAGCATTGAACAGAGGCTGGATCTTTTGTTTAAGCTTAAAAGAAAATATGGTTCCACTATAGAAGAAGTTTTGGACTATTGCAATAAAGTAAAGAAAGAGCTGGAAGATATATTCAACAGGGAAGAAAGGCGAAAGAAACTGGAAGGGGAGATAGAAAAATACACCAATAGGCTGGAGCAATTGGGAGAGATGCTTTCCCAATGCAGAAAAGAAGCAGCAAAGGAACTGGAACAAAAGATAATCAATGAATTAAAAGACCTTGATATGAACAAAGTCCGGTTTAAAGTAAAGGTGGACAAGATGTGGGATAAGTCCGGTTCAATTGAATTTACCCGTCAGGGCTGTGACCGGGTCGAATTTCTTATATCCACCAATGTGGGGGAGCAGTTAAAGCCGCTGGCAAAGATTGCATCGGGCGGGGAAATGTCAAGAATAATGCTTGCCATAAAGACTGTTCTTGCAGATGCCGATGAGGTTAATACGCTGATTTATGATGAAATAGATATAGGTGTAAGCGGGCGGGCAGCCCAAAAAATTGCTGAAAAGCTTTCTTATGCAGCCCAAAAAAAGCAGATCTTATGTGTAACACATCTTGCACAAATTGCATGCATGGCAGATCACCACTATTTGATTGAAAAAAATACCCATGAAAACCGATCCATCACTTCGGTACAAAAGCTCACATTGCAAAACAGGAAAAAAGAACTGGCACGGATTATAGGGGGAGCGGCCATAACCGACTTAACTTTAAAGAATGCGGAAGAAATGATTCGTATGGCGGAAGAGGTAAAGGGATTACGAGGATCGTTCTCCAAAGCGTCAATAGGAAGTTTTAAAAATAAAAAGGGACATGTTTAGATTGATTAAACATGTCCCTTTTTTTGTGTGTTATTTTACATCAAATGTTTAGGTTACTCAAATAGCATGGTTATAGTATTAAACCATTATAAAATTTCAATACGCCTGGCGTTAATGGTTACTAATTGATTATATACTAGAAAACATAAAAAAGTCAATTTTCAGTGAAATTTAGATAGTGTCAATTTGTTGTAGGATAATTAAACTTAAAGGTATCCCCATCTTTTTGATACAACGGGCTATATCACATACCCGCTGCGTTGTATGCCCTTTAAAATTGTTGATATTGGAGTTTTTTT